>NZ_JBHVPG010000019.1:29476-138784 GCF_042887545.1 Streptomyces sp. NPDC057939 | reverse complement strand
CCGGCTTCCAGGCCGGGGCGGGCGCCTTCTCGCGTACGCCGTCCTCGCTCCGGCCCCGGGCGGTGACGCCGACCCGCCCCGCGTGGCGTCGCCGAGCACGTACTCGGCCTCACCGAGGAACTCCTCCACCGAGTCGGCCCAGGGAGCGGCCCCGTCGAACGGTCACCCGCGCACGGCCGACGGCCGCCGTGCGAAACCGCGTTCGTCAGCACCGCGCCCCGATGATCACGTCCGGGTGGTTGTTGCTCCCACCAGGGGATTTCGGTGAACCGCGGCGCTGCGGGACGCAAGAGTTGCCTCATGATCAAGGACCCGCTCGCCGGCCCCGAACTGCCCGAACTGCCCGAACTCCCCGACGGGAGCGCACCGGAGCCCGCCCGCCGGCCCTCCCGACGCACCCTCATCGCCGGCGCCGCCGCGGTCGCGGGAGCCGGCGCGTTCAGCGTCGCCGCAGCCTCCGCCGAGACCCCGAAGGCCCCTTCCGGGTCCGCGCGCCCCGACTGGGACACCTGCCTGACCATCGCCCGGGCCGTCCTCGTGCGCGACGAGGACGACCAGCCCCTCGTGCCCCGGTACGCGGACATCCTCCTGAAGAACGGCCTGCCCCGCTCCCGGAACCGCAGGAAGGTCCTGGTCGTCGGCGCCGGCCCGGCCGGGCTCACCGCCGCCCACCTGCTGCGTCAGGCCGGCCACCAGGTCACCGTCATCGAGGCCAACGGGAACCGGGTGGGCGGCCGGATCAAGACCTTCCGCACCGGCGGCCACGAGAACTCGCCCGCCGCGTTCGCCGATCCGAAGCAGTACGCCGAAGCCGGCGCGATGCGCATTCCCGACAGTCACCCGCTGGTCACCGGGCTCATCGACGGCCTCGGCCTGAAGCGCCGCCGCTTCCACCTCGTCGACGTCGACGGGACGGGACGCCCCGCATACCGCACCTGGATCCACGTCAACGGAATCCGCGTCCGCCGCGCGGACTACGCGCGGGCCCCGCAGACCCTCAACCGCTCCTTCGGAGTACCCGCGGCCTACGAGTCCCAGCCCGCCGCCCAGATCGTCCGGGCCGCCTTCGCCCCCGTCCGCAAGGAGATCGAGGGCAAGCAGGACAAGGCGCTCGTCGAGGGTTGGGCCCGCGTCATCCAGCGCTACGGCCACATGTCCATGTACCGCTACCTGACCGAGGAGGCGAAGCTCGACGAGCGGACCATCGACCTCATCGGCACCGTCGAGAACCTCACCTCCCGGCTGCACCTCGCCTTCGTGCACAGCTTCATCGGCGCCTCCCTCATCAGCCCGGACACCGCGTTCTTCGAACTCCCGGGAGGATCGGCCACGTTGGTCGACGCGCTGTACGGCCGGGTCAAGGACCTCGTACGGCTCGACCGCCGCGCGACCCGGATCCGGCACGGCGAGCGCGAGGTCAGCATCGACACCGTGTCCGAGGGCCGCGACGGCCCCGTGCGGCGCGAGACCTTCACCGGCGACACCGCCATCATCACCGTCCCCTTCTCCGGACTGCGGCACATCCCCGTCGCCCCCGCCCTCTCGTACGGCAAGCGGCGCGCGGTCACCGAACTGCACTACGACGCCGCCACCAAGGTGCTGCTCGAATTCAGCCGCCGCTGGTGGGAGTTCGACGAAGCGGACTGGAAGCGCGAACTGGAGGCCATCGGGCCGGGCCTGTACCGGAGCTACCAGATGGCCCGGACCCCCGAGGACGGCGCCCTGCTCGGAGCCCACCCCTCCGTGCCCGAGGGCCGCATCTCCGACGCCCAGCGCGCCCACTACGCCGCCTGCCGCTCCACGACCCGCGACCAGCCCGAGGCGGCCGACGTGATCGGCGGCGGATCCGCCACGGACAACCCGAACCGGTTCATGTTCCAACCGTCCCACCCCGTCGAGGGCAGCCCCGGCGGAGTGATCCTCGCCTCCTACAGCTGGTCGGACGACGCCCTGAAGTGGGACTCCCTGGACGACGCGGAGCGCTACCCGCGTGCACTCGCGGGCGTCCAGGAGGTCTTCGGGCAGCGGATCGAGGTGTTCTACACCGGCGTCGGCCGGACCCAGTCCTGGATGCGCGACCCGTACGCCTACGGAGAGGCCTCCGTGCTGCTGCCCGGCCAGCACACCGAGCTCTTCCCCCACGTCCGCAGCGCGGAAGGCAGCCTCCACTTCGCCGGCTGCCACACCTCCATCAAGCCCGCGTGGATCGAGGGCGCCCTGGAATCGGCCGTACGGACCGCCCTGGAGGTCCACTCGACCCCCTGACCGGGAGATCGGACCCACCGCCGCCGAGAGCCGACCGGCACCGGACCCCGCGGGCCCGCCCCGTCAGCTCTCGGCGAGCACGATCACCCAGTCCCCCTCCGCGAACCGCACCGGCTCGCGCTTGTCGGGGTTGATCCGCACCCCGTGGTCGGGCGCGGTCGCGGCCCGCGCGCGCGACCGGTAGCCGACCGCGCACTCGCCCCGACGCCGGGCCGCCTCGACGACGGTGGCGAAGGCGACCTCACGGCCGGTCCGGACGTAGTCGGCGACCGGCTTCAGGTACAGCTCGTTCCCCTCGGCGTCGAAGAGCTGCTCGAAGACCCCCGCGAGGTGGCGGTTCTCCGAGATCTGCGTCATCAGCAGACTGATCAGCCGGCCGCTGACGATGAAGTCGGCGCCCTCCCGAGCGGGGGCCAGGACCCGGTTCCCGTCGTCGGACATCTCGGTGGTCAGCGCGAGCTCCCGACCCGAGGCCTCCGCGATGGCCCGCAGGTGCAACAGCGTGACCAGCGTCCGGTCGTCCGTACGGGAATCCGCGCCCGCCGGCTCCTCCGGCGCGTGCGAGGACCACGCCGGGCCCTGGGCACCCTCCTCGCCGACGACGATCACGCTGTCGTACGCGGGCACGTCCAGCTTGGCCAGCACCAGCGGATCGGTGATGTCCCCGCTGTGGAAGGTCACGTCGAGGCGCCGCCGGAGCGCCGTGACCCCGAGGACGCCGACCGTCGCGGGATCCTCGCCGAGGGCCACGACGTCGAGGGTGGTCCCCGCGCCCACGTACTGGTCGAGCTGGTCCACCACCAGCGGGGCCCGGCGGTTCCAGCCGAGCAGCAGCAGCCGCTCGGTGGCCCGGGGGGCTCGCCGGGGCATGACGATGGCCTCCTCGTCGACGTGGGCGGAGACGTCCGACTCCACGGCGGTGTCGTCGTCCCGCGTGACGACGATGAGCAGGTCGTCCGCCCCGACCGGCCTCCCGCACTCCGGATTGAGGAGCACCCTTCCGTCGGCGCGCAGCAGACCGACCACCGACGACGTGGCGAACCCCAGCAGCGCCTCGCCGAAGGTGCGGCCGGCGAGACCACCGGCTGAGACGGTGTAGAACTCGTCGCCCGCGAAGTCGAGGAGCTCCTGGTAGACGAGGGAGAGTCCCGGTTGGCGGGCGGTCTGGACGAGGAGCCGGGCGACGATGTCGTCCACGCACAGCACGTGCCCGCCGGGTCCCGCGGCCAGCCGGGCCGTGACGTGGTTGCGGGTGTCGCGCACCGCGGCGACGACCACCGCGCCGGCCGGATCCGGGACGGCGGCGCCCAGGGCGAGGAGGGTCTTCACCACGTGCGCGTCACCCGCCTCCCCGCCGGAGGGCAGCACGAGCACGGCCTTCGCGGTCCCCGGACTCACCCGGCACAGCTCCGTGGGGTCCGTGGTGCTGCCGTTGCGGCAGATGATCCGGGTCCGGCCGCGTTCCGTGACCCGGGTGGTGATCTCGTCCTCCATCTCCACCTTGTCCTTCGGGGCGAGGACCGCGACGGCGGAACGCCGCTGGTTGGAGTTGGCGGCCACCAGCTCCCCGATCACCGGGAACACCTGGTCCGACCAGCCCAGCACGACGGTGTGCCCGCGCTCCAGCACGGTGGAGTGGCCGCGACGCAGCGCCAGGAGGCGCTCGTTGATCCCCGTGGTGATCAGACTGACCAGGGTCGACACGAAGAGCAGCGCGACCAGCGCGAGCGTGACGGACGCCAGCACGTACAGCGGGGAGCCGACGGCGCCCCCGATCTTCAGCGTCTGCCCGACGCTCACCCACACGGCCGTGAGCCGCTCGGACAGGCCGGCCGGGGGAGTGCCGTCGGACCAGACGAGCAGCGCGCTGGCGGGTACCACCACGGCGAGACAGGCCAGGGCGAACCAGCCGATCAGCCGGGCCGTACCCCCCGCGACCAGATTGTCGAACCGGTACCGGAGCCACCGGCGCAGTGACATCGTGTGTTGCTGCGCCACGCGGACTCCCGGAGCGTGAGACGTGCCGTTCGGGCGGCTGCCCGACGCCCCGGTCCAGCGTAGGGATTCCCGACGTCCCTTCCGGCCGAAGGGCGCCGACCTCACCCGGAGGTATGAAGGCGGGGCACGGCCCCCTCCGGAAACCGGCCGGCGGAGGAGGGTTTTCCACAGGTCCCGGGGGACGTGGACGAGGGTGTCGGCGGGTGCCGATAGGCTTCACGGATGGCCCCTTCGGACCCTTCCCCCGACACCTCGGACGCCCTGCAGGTACTGCACCGCGTCTTCGGATACAGCTCCTTCCGCGGCGAACAGCAGGAGATCATCGACCAGGTCGTCGGCGGCGGCGACGCCCTCGTGCTGATGCCGACCGGCGGCGGCAAGTCGCTCTGCTACCAGATCCCCGCGCTCGTCAGAGAAGGCACGGGCGTCGTGATCTCGCCGCTCATCGCGCTGATGCAGGACCAGGTGAACGCGCTCACCGCCCTCGGGGTCCGGGCCGGATTCCTGAACTCGACGCAGGACCCGTACGAGCGGCAGGCCGTCGAGCAGGCCTTCCTCGCCGACGAACTGGACCTGCTGTACCTGGCTCCCGAGCGGCTTCGCTCGGAGGGCACGCAGCGCCTCCTCGACCGGGGCAAGGTGTCGCTCTTCGCGATCGACGAGGCGCACTGCGTGGCCCAGTGGGGCCACGACTTCCGGCCCGACTACCTCGCGCTGTCCATGCTGCACGCCCGCTGGCCCAAGGTGCCGCGGATCGCGCTGACCGCGACGGCCACGGAGGCCACCCACGCCGAGATCGTGGCGCGGCTCGGGCTGGAGGACGCCCGGCACTTCGTCGCCAGCTTCGACCGGCCGAACATCCAGTACCGGATCGTCGGCAAGGACAACCCGCTCAAGCAGCTGCTGGAACTGATCCGGGCCGAGCACGAGGGGGACGCCGGCGTCGTCTACTGCCTGTCGCGCGCCTCGGTCGAGAAGACCGCCGCCTTCCTGGTGGAGCAGGGCATCGACGCGGTGGCGTACCACGCGGGCATGGACTCCCGCACGCGTGCGGAGAACCAGGCGCGCTTCCTGCGGGACGAGGGCGTCGTGGTGGTGGCGACCATCGCCTTCGGCATGGGCATCGACAAGCCGGACGTCCGCTTCGTGGCCCACCTCGACCTGCCGAAATCGGTCGAGGGCTACTACCAGGAGACCGGCCGCGCGGGCCGCGACGGCGAGCCGGCGACGGCGTGGCTGGCGTACGGCCTGCAGGACGTGGTCCAACAGCGCAAGCTCATCGAGGGCTCCGAGGGCGACGAGGCGCACCGCCGGTCGCTCGGCATGCACCTCGACGCGATGCTCGCGCTGTGCGAGACCGTCGACTGCCGCCGGACGCGACTGCTCGCGTACTTCGGGCAGTCGGGCGAGGCGTGCGGCAACTGCGACACGTGCCTGACGCCGGCCGAGTCCTGGGACGGGACGGTCGCCGCGCAGAAGCTGCTGTCCACGGTGTGGCGGCTGGCGAAGGAACGCCGCCAGAAGTTCGGCGCCGGCCAGATCATCGACATCCTGCAGGGCAAGAAGACGGCCAAGGTCATCCAGTTCGACCACGACGGGCTCTCCGTCTTCGGCGTCGGCTCCGACCTGGGCACCGCCGAGTGGCGGGGCGTCGTCCGCCAGCTGTTGGCGCAGCGGCTGCTCGCGGTGGAGGGCGACTACGGCACGCTCGTCCTGACGGACGAGAGCGGCGAGGTCCTCGGCGGGCGCCGCAGCGTCTCGATGCGCAAGGAGAAGGCGGTCACCGGACCGTCCCGCAAGCAGTCCGGCTCCCGCTCGGGGAAGGGCGCCCGCGTGCCGGTCGACCTGCCGGCCGAGGCCGAGCCGGTCTTCCTGGCCCTGCGCGCCTGGCGGGCCGAGACGGCCCGCGAGCAGGGCGTACCGGCGTACGTCGTCTTCCACGACGCGACGCTGCGGGAGATCGCGACGAGGCTCCCCGCCACGGTGGAGGAACTGTCCACCATCGGTGGCGTCGGCGAGGCCAAGCTCACCAAGTACGCCCAGGGCGTCCTCGACACCCTGGCGGAATCCGCCGGCGGCGCGCCCGCGGCCACGGCACCGGCCGTCACCGGTACGGCCCCGAAGGCGGGCAAGGTCCCGGCCGGCGCCGCGACGGCGGGCGCCGCGGCCCCCGCCGCGTTCCTCGCGGCGGAGGAGCCCCCTCCGTACGCCGACGAACCGCCCTTCGACCCGGAGGAGACCGACCCGCCCTGGGACGACTGGGAGTAGGCGCCCCGGCCCGGCGGGGCCGCAGGGAACGAAAACGGGTGCGCACCGGCCGGGGAGGCCGGTACGCACCCGTTCCGTGTGCGCGGGGTCAGGAGCGGGTGCGCTCCGGCTCACGCTGCGTCGGGACGTTCGCCCGCGCCGCGACCTGCGGGTTGCGGGCCTTGAGCACCGCCCAGCCGATCGACAGGCAGACCGCCCAGCCGGCGCCCACGTACAGGGAGACGCGGCTGTCGGGGTCGATGGCGATCAGCACGGTGACCATCAGCAGGAAGGCGACGGCGATCCAGCTGCACAGGGTGCCGCCGGGCGCGGGGAAGGAGGAGGCGGGCAGCCGGCCGGCGACCACCTCGCGGCGGTAGCGGATGTGGCTGACCAGGATCATCATCCAGGTCCAGATACCGGCCGCGGTCGCGACCGACATCACGTACCCGAACGCCTTCTCCGGGACCACGTAGTTCAGGACCACGCCGATGCCCATGAGGGCGGCGGAGAGGGTGATGGCGACGGCCGGGGTCTTGGTGGAGCTCAGCCTGCCGAGCAGCTTGGGGGCCTCGGAGTTGGCGGCGAGGTCGCGCAGCATGCGGCCGGTGGAGTACATGCCGGAGTTGCAGGACGACAGGGCCGCGGTCAGGACCACGAAGTTGACGATCGCCGCGCCGGCGGGGATGCCGATCTTCGCGAAGGCCGCCACGAAGGGGCTGACGCCCGGCTCGAACTCGGTCCACTTGACGACCATCAGGATCACGCTGAGGGCGCCGACGTAGAAGACGATGATGCGCCACGGCAGGGTGTTGATCGCCTTGGGGAGCGTCTTCTCCGGGTTCTCGGACTCGCCCGCGGTGACGCCGACGAGCTCGACGGCCAGGTAGGCGAACATGACGCCCTGCAGGGTCATCAGGCTGGAGCCGACGCCCTTGGGGAAGATGCCGTCGAACGCCCAGAGGTTGGAGACGGCGGCGGTGTCACCGGCCGCGCTGAACCCGAAGGTCACGACGCCGATGCCGATCACGATCATGCCGATCAGGGCGGTGACCTTGACCATCGAGAACCAGAACTCGATCTCGCCGAAGATCTTCACCGAGATGAGGTTGGCGACGTACAGGACCACCAGGAAGACCAGGGCCGTCACCCATTGCGGGACGTCCGGGAACCAGTAGTGCACGTATATCGCCGCGGCCGTCAGCTCGGCCATGCCGGTGACCACCCACATGAGCCAGTAGGTCCAGCCGGTCACGAACCCGAAGAAGGGGCCGAGGAACTCACGGGCGTACTCCGCGAACGAACCCGAGACGGGCCGGTACAGGAGCAGTTCGCCGAGCGCCCTCATGATGAAGAAGACGATGACGCCGGCGAGGGCGTACATGAGGATGAGGCTGGGGCCGGCCTTCGCGATGTTCGCGCCGGCTCCGAGGAAGAGGCCGACGCCGATGGCGCCGCCGATGGCGATCATCTGGACCTGGCGGCTGCCGAGTCCGCGCTCGTAGCCCTCCTCGGGCGTACTGCCCGCGGTCGCGTTGTCGTCGTCTCCGCGGTGCTGTTCAACCTGCGTCGAGGTCATGCTGTGGTGCGCCTTTCCGCTCCATGCCGAACCGCGCCGTCATCGGCTGCGGATCGGGTTCCGATCCCCCGGATGGTGATGGAGTTGCTGCCGGCGGTCGGCCGGCTCCAGCGCCTCTGCGCGGACGTGGGTGGTCCGGCAGGCGGTCGTGAAGATGTACCACGGTGCCCGGCCGGAAACCGTGGCGCACATCACCGGCAAAACGCCCAGACGGCTGTGATCAGGCCGAAAGGCCCTTGCGCGGTCACGGGATCGTTATCCGGATCTGAGGATCTGCTGAGCGAACACACGATGACATCGAGGCAATGCGTGTCACGTGCCGCGGCGGTACGAAACCGACCGGGTACGCGACGTGGTCGGGAGGTCAGGGACCGCCGGCCGTCGACGCTCGCGACGCCGGCATCAGCAGGAGCCACAGCGGGATCGAGGCCAGCGCGAGGACGCCGAGCCAGAACATCACGGAGGCGAAGCCGTCCGCGAGACCGGCGGCCGTGGCCCGGTGGAGGGCCTCACGGACCGCCGGCCCCGCCGGCTGCGCCGACGGGAGGGCCGCGCCCGACAGCAGACGGTCCGCGCCCGTCGAGCCCGGTCCCGCGACACCGGCGTCGCGCAGCACCCCGGTCAGTCGGTCGGTGCCCCGCGCGAGGAACACGAGGGTGCCCGCGGAGACGGCCAGGGCGGCCGTCACGTACCGGACGACGTTGATGATCCCCGAGGCCTCCCCGGAGCGGGCGCCGTCCAGCGCCCGCAGCCCCGCGGCGGACGGCGCGGACAGGGTGATCCCCACGCCGGCCCCCAGCACCAGCGAGCCCGGCAGGACCGCCCCGTACCCGCTGTCGCCGCTCACGCCCGACAGCCACAGCGCGCCCGCGCCGCTCAACGCGATCCCCGCGGCCACGGGCCACCGGTAGCCGACCCGGTCGCACAGCGGACCGACACCCATCGACACCGCGAACACGCACGCCCCGTACGGCAACAGGGCCAGGCTCGCCGTCACCGCCGAATAGCCCAGGGTGTCCGGGGACAGCGCGTACAGGTTGAAGAAGTACAGGAACCCGATGAGGAACAGGGTGTTCACGGCCGTCCCGATGCACGCGGCCACCAGCGGCGGCTTCCGCAGCAGGCCCAGGTGCAGCAGCGGGGCGGCCCGCCGGGACTCGACCCGTACGAGAGCGCCCAGGCCCACCGCGGCCACCACCAGGCAGCCCACGGTGGCGGGCGACGCCGCGCCCCACGAGGGGATCTGCTGCAATGCCACGAGCAGGCCGGTCAGCCCCACCGACAGCAGCAGCATCCCGGGCACGTCGAGGCCGCGCTCACCCGAGCCGCGCGGCAGCGACCGCAGCGCGAACACCGCTGCCAGGGCGACCAGCAGCGCCCAACCGGCACCGGTCCACCACAGCCACCTCCACGACGGGCCGTCCGTGAACACGCCCCCGATGAGCGGACCGACGGCGAAGGCCAGCCCGGCGACCGCGCCCCACAGGCCCAGCGCGGCGCCCTGCCGTTCCCGCGGCCAGGCCAGCCGCAGCACCGCCATCGTCGACGGCATCAGCGCGGCCGCACCGACCCCCTGCAGGACCCGGCCGGTGATCAGCACGCCCTCGGAGCCGCTCGCGGCCACGACCGCCGCGCCGACGGCGAAGACCAGGCTCCCCGCGACGACGGTGACCCGCTGGCCCAGCATGTCGCCGAGCCTGCCTCCCGGTACGACCACCGCGGCGACGGCCAGCATGTAGGCGCCGACGGCCCAGCCGAGGGAGGCGGTGCCCACGCCCAGGTCGGCGGCCATCGCCCGCAGCGCGGTGTTGATGCCGGTGGTGTTCACGCCGAGGAGGAACAGGGCCGCGCCGGACACCGCGGTCACCGCCACGGGGTTGGCGCGGGGCGCGTCGGGCGCGGGGGCCGCGGCGGGTGCGCCACGACCGTCCGGCCCGCCGTCCCGCACGGGCGCCGGCGCCGGATACGGATGCGGTACGTGGAACAGGGCGCCGCCCAGGACACGTCTGATCGTGCTCACCCCGGGGACCGTACGCCACCGCCGCCGGGGCGCGGCGGCGGCCGGGCCGTGTCAGCCCCGGACGATGCGGGCGAGCCAGGGGGTCAGGTTGATCCCGGCCGGTTCCCGGTACGTCGTGTCGCCGGGAAGGGGCACGACGAGCCACTGGCCAGGAGGGAAGAACCGTCCCTTCACCCAGGCCAGGCCGCCGTGGACCGAACGCAGGAACGCCGGTACCGAGTCCCGGGGCACGTCGAGGAACTCGATCCCGTCGACGGTGATGTGCGCGTCGTCCTCGGGGAACAGGTGGATGCTCACCCACGGGACCCCGGCCAGCTCCACGTACGCCTCGTGCGGCAGCGAGCCGTCGGGGTCGAGGACCGCGAACATGTCGGCCGACGTCCGGCGCGACGTGGCGTCGGCACCGATGTCCTCGCTGACCGACATCGCCAGACCGTACTCGGCCGCGATCTCGCCGATGGCGGTGATGGCGGCCTGCGTGGTGGGGAGGGAGGGGTGGCTCATCGTTCCTCATCGGTGGGGCGGTGACGGCGGACGTCGAACTCCCGCAGCCCGCCGTGGGCACCGGCCGCACCGCGGAATCCGTTCGTACGGGGAGTGTGGCACGTGCCGAGCGAGGCCAACTCGCGGGTACCGGGCAGCTGTCGACCGCCGGGAGCGTGCCGGGCCCGCGCCGGCGAGGTCGTTCCGCGACCGCCCGCGCCGGCGACGTGTGTTCCGCTCCTGGTGAAGGGGGGTCTCGACGCCTTCGTACGCGTGGTAGTCCTTGAGGTCATGAAGATCCTTCTCATCGGTGGAACCGTTTTCCTGGGCCGCGCGCTCGTCGACGAGGCGCTGCGACGCGGTCACGAGGTGACGCTGTTCAACCGAGGACAGGCGGGCCCGACGCCTGACGGGGCCGAGGCGGTCCGGGGCGATCGGGAGGACGAGGACGCCCTGCGCGCGCTGGCGGAGGGACGGACCTGGGACTGGGTGATCGACACCTGCGGTTTCGAGCCCCGGATCGTGCGGCGTTCGGTCCGGGCACTGGCCGGCCACGCGGACGCGTACGCCTTCGTCTCCTCCTTCCACGCCTATGCGGACTGGCCCACCAAGGCGGTGGACGAGTCCTTCCCCCGCCACGCCTGCGCTCCGGACGCCTCGCCGGACGACGTCCCCTACAACGCGCTCAAGGCCGGCTGCGAGCGGGCGGTCGAGGAGGGCTTCCCCGAACGCGCGCTGATCGTCAATCCCGGCATCATCGTCGGCCCCGGGGAGAACGTCGGACGCCTCCCGTGGTGGCTGGAGACCATCGCGCGCGGCGGCCGCGTGCTGGCCCCGGGATCCCCGGACCGCGCGGTGCAGCTGATCGACGCACGCGACATCGCCGACTTCGTGCTCGACCGGCTCGCCGAGGGCGGCACCGGCCGGTACCTGACCACCGGTGTCCGCGAGAACACGACCATGGGCGAACTGCTGGCCGCCTGCGTCGACGCCACCGGCGCCGGGACCGAACTCGTCTGGGCGGACGAGCGGTTCCTCCAGGACCACGGCGTGGCCCCCTGGACCGAAGTGCCCCTGTGGGTCCCCACGGGTCCCGAGTCGGCCGGCGCCTGGACCGCCTCCTCGGCCAAGGCCCTGGCCGCCGGCCTGCGTTGCCGCCCGATCACCGAGACCGTCGCGGACACCTGGCGGGCGCTCGTCGAAGGCGGTCATCCGCGGCCCAAGTACCTTCAGGGGGCGACCCCCGTCGGCCTGGACAAGGACAAGCACGACGCGGTCCTCGCCGCGTGGGACGCGCGCGGATCGCGGGCCTGAACCCCACCGCCGCCCGCCGCGCCGCCGCCCCGCCCCCGGCAACGGTGCGGCGGGGCCGGGCGCGGGGCGACGGGGGCCGCGGTCAGCGGGCCCGGGCCACCCGCCGTTCGTCCCACACCGGCTCCGAGGTCTCCCGGACCACGCCGTCCGCGCCGAACACCAGGAAGCGGTCGAAGCTCCTCGCGAACCAGCGGTCGTGCGTGACCGCGAGCACCGTGCCCTCGTAGGCGTCCAGGCCCTCCTGGAGCGCCTGCGCCGACTCCAGGTCGAGGTTGTCGGTCGGCTCGTCCAGGAGGAGGGCGGTCGTACCGGCCAGCTCCAGCAACAGGATCTGGAAGCGCGCCTGCTGCCCGCCGGACAGCCTCTCGAAGGCCTGGTCGCCCTGACGTTCCAGCTCGTACCGGCGCAGTACCGACATGGCACCGCCCCGGTCCCTGGCGTGCTCCGTCCAGAGGATGTCGACGAGGGCGCGCCCGAGCAGCTCGGGGTGGGCGTGGGTCTGCGCGAAGTGGCCCGGCACGACCCGGGCGCCCAGCTTCCACCGCCCGGAGTGCGCCACCGAGGGGTCACCCGCGAGCAGCCGCAGGAAGTGCGACTTCCCGGAACCGTTGGACCCGAGAACCGCGACCCGCTCACCGTGGAAGACCTCCAACGAGAACGGCTTCATCAGCCCGGTCAGCTCGACGTCCTCGCAGGTCACCGCCCGTACGCCGGTACGCCCACCACGCAGCCGCATGGTGATCTCCTGCTCGCGCGGCGGCTCCGGCGGCGGGCCGGCCTCCTCGAACTTCCGCAGCCGCGTCCGGGCCGCGTGGTACCGGGAGGCCATCACGTCGCTGCGCGACGCGTACTGCTGCATGTCCGCCACCAGCTTCTTCAACTGGACGTGCTTCTCGTCCCAGCGGCGCTTCAACTCCTCGAAGCGGGCGAAGCGCTCGCGGCGACCCTCGTGGAAGGTGGCGAATCCACCGCCGTGCACCCACACGTCCGACCCCGCGGGTCCGGGCTCCACCGCGACGATCTTCTGCGCGACCCGGGCGAGCAACTCCCGGTCGTGCGACACGAACAGGACCGTCTTGCGGGTCTCCTTGAGCCTCTCCTCCAGCCAGCGCTTGCCGGGTACGTCGAGGTAGTTGTCCGGCTCGTCCAGCAGGAGCACCTCGTCGGGGCCGCGCAACAGCGCTTCCAGGACGAGGCGCTTCTGCTCCCCGCCGGACAGGGTCCGCACCTGCCGGAACCGGGCCCTGTCGTACGGCACGCCCAGCGCCGCCATGGTGCACATGTCCCAGACGGTCTCCGCCTCGTACCCGCGCGCCTCCGCCCAGTCGCTGAGTGCCTGCGCGTACCCCATCTGCGCGTCCTCGTCGTCGACCGTCATGATCAGGTGCTCGGCGGCGTCCACGCGGGCCGCCGCCTCCCTGATCCGCGGTTGCGCGACGGAGACCAGCAGGTCGCGCACCGTCCGCTCGTCCCGTACGGATC
This sequence comes from Streptomyces sp. NPDC057939, assembly GCF_042887545.1. NCBI lineage: Bacteria > Bacillati > Actinomycetota > Actinomycetes > Kitasatosporales > Streptomycetaceae > Streptomyces > Streptomyces sp. NPDC057939. The sequence goes on along the minus strand of NZ_JBHVPG010000019.1, from coordinate 125,396 downwards.
CGACGAACTGCTGCATCACCCCCAGCCCACCGCTCACGACGACCGTGCCGCCGTGCGGCTGGAGTTCACCGGCGATCAGCCGCAGCAACGTCGTCTTGCCCGCGCCGTTGGCGCCGACCAGGGCGACCACGGCGCCCTCGCCCACGCGGAAGGAGACGTCGCCGAGCAGCACCCGTCCGTCCGGCAAGTAGTACTGGAGCCGGCCCGCCTCGACATGTCCCATGCGGCAGCATTCTTCGCGCCGCGCGCACGATCGGCAACGCAATTCACGGCCACCCCGATCCCCGTCACCCGGCGTCCGCCCCGGGGTCGGACGCCGGCTCCGGCTCCGCCGCGGCACGGTCGCGCCTGACCTCCCGGAGGTACGCGAGGGCCTGCCGCCGGGGCACCTGGCCCAGCAGGCGGTGCTCGTGGTGCCCGCGACGGGCCTCGTTGCGGGCGTTCACCAGCGCCTCGGCCCGCAGGACCAGCAGGCCGGCGAAGGCCAGGCCCGCGACCACCCACCAGGGGGCGCGGGCCAGTAGGCCCACGACGGCCGTCAACAGGCCGCCGAAGGAGGCGAGAAGGCGTGAGGGGGACGTCATGAAGAACTCCTCGTGCGACACGGCGCGGATGGTGACCCACGGGCGTACGGGTTCGGCTGATCCGCCAACAAATGCTTCGAACCTGGCGGTTGGCCGTACACGCGATGTCCCGATGGCCAAGATGAATGCTTCGGGGTGGGCCCGCCGGGCCCCGCCGCCGACTGCGGCGAACCCGGCCGGCGGCACCGACGAGTACGGTTCTACGCCCGCCGCACCCCGTCCGACCAGGGACATTCAGCAGCCGTGAACGAGTGAACGACGATGAACGGCTCGTGAACGAGGAGAACGGATGACGTCATCTGCGGGCTTCCGGCCGCGGGGCCCCCAGCGTCCCGACCCGGCCGCGGTTCCACCGGAGTTGCGTCCCTGGGCGACGCTCATGGGCCGTGTCCACGACGAGCTCTACGAGGGACTCGACCCGGCGGACCGGCCCACCGTGACGGCGCTCGCCGATGCGGCCCACCTCAGCCGCTCGTACGTCTCGGAAGCCTTCTCCGGCAAGCGGCGGCCGCAGCTGACCCCGTTCCTGTCGATGGTCACGGCGCTGCGCGGGGACCCCGCCGAATGGGAACCCCGGTGGCACCGGGCGGCGGGCGAACAGGAGTCGACGGCCGGCGGGGGGACACCGGAGCCGGTTCCGCTGCTGCCCGGCGTCGAGGACACCTCGCCGGACGAGCCCGCGGGAGGGCGTCGGGACGAGGACGGGAGCCCGGAGGGGGACCCCGCCCGGCGGATCCCGTCCCCGCGGCCCGAGGCGACGGAGCCGACGCGCCCCACGGGTGCGGGTACCGACCCCGGGGCGGCCCTGCGGCGCTATCCGGTCCGCCGGTTCGTGCGCGCCGTCCTGGCCTGGGTCCTCCTCGCGTTCACCTGGCCCGGCCGGGCCCGCCGGGACCGGGCGGCGGTACGCCTGCGTCGCCGTCTGGTCAAACAGGTCCGCGACCGGACCGCCGTCGAGTGGGGACGCGCCGAGGTCCACCTCTACCTCCGGCCGAGGTTCACGATCCTCACCGTCGACCGGCAGGCCGAGAACGTGCGCGGCCGCAGGGGGAGGAGGGCCCGCAGGGTCGAGCCGGTGGCGGCCGCGACCCGGGTGAGCGACATCCGCACGCTCTTCGAGGACACCGACGACCTGGTGCTGCTCGGTCGGCCCGGCATGGGGAAGACCACGCAACTCGCCCGGCTCGCACACCGGTTGGCCGTGGAGGCGCTGGAGGGGCCCGACGAGGCGGAGCCCCTCCACGTACCCGTCTACCTGCGGCTGGACACCTACCGCGGCGAGCCCTTCGAGGAGTGGCTGGTCAACGCGATGGGACGGCAGTACACCGGGATCTCCGGGGTCCTGGTGCGGACTTGGCTCAGCGAACACCGCCTGCTTCCCGTCCTGGACGGCCTGGACGAGGTCCCGGAGGCTGACCGTTCCAAGTGCGTCGCGGAACTGCGGCGCCTGCGCCGGGCCTGTCCCGGCATGGCCGTCGGCTGCCGCACGGACGAGGCCGATCTGCGGCGCCTCGCCCTCGACCTCAGGGCCCTGCGCTACGTGGAGATCCAGCCGCCGAGCCGGCAGGACGTCCAGGAGTTCCTCACCGCCGACCGTCAGGCCCTCGCGGACGTCCACGTCGCGCTGGAGGAGGACCCGGACCTGTGGGAGCTGCTCCGGTCACCGATGATGCTCGGTTTCATCCGGGTCACGTACCGCAACAGGCCGGCCGACGACCTGCGCCGCCCGGGCAGTCCGGCCGAGCGGCGCGGCCGGATCTTCGACGCGTACGTCCGCGAATGCCTGCTGCGCGAGCGCCCCGGGCCGGACGAGTCCCCGGAGCGGACGCTGACCTGGCTGACCTGGCTCGCGCGGACGCTCACCGAGCGGCAGGAACACGTGCTCTACCTGGACCGGCTCGACCTCGGCTGGTTGCCCCGCACGGAGCAGAGGGGCCCGAGGATGCTGCCGAACCTGGCCATGTCGTTCTGCGCGCTGGGGCTGCCCGTCCTGTGGGTGGCGGCGGCGGTGCACGCCGGGGTGCTGGAGGCCGGCGTCACCGACGCCGCCATCCTCGCCGGCGTCATGGCCGTCACCTGCGCGGTGACGTCCTACCACTCGGAGACGCGGTTCCTCAGGGCCGACGAAGCCGAGCGGGCGGGCAGGGGCGACGCTGCGGACGGCAGCCCGAACCGGAACCGGGACCAGGACCGGGACCGGGACCGGAACGGCGGACGCGGACGCAAGGGCGGCCGGGAACGGAACCCCGACCGGGGCGCGATCATCGAACCCGTCGCCGCGACCGGCCCCTTGATGGTCGGCATGGTGTTCCTGATGGTCAACGTGCTGCACGTCGACCTCCTGGCACCGGGGCCGCTGGTGGTGGCGCTCGCGTACTTCTGGGTCGCGGCCACCCAGATGGAGGGCTCCTTCACGGACGTCTTCCAGCCGGTGGAGCAGCTGCGGTGGACCTGGCTGCTTCGGGAGCGAACGCACTACTCCAAGGTCAAGTTCCACCTCGTGCGCGGCGCGTTCAGCCTGTTCATGTGGCTCAGCATCGAGGCCCTGATCGGCTACGTCGTCCACCTGCTGTGCCCCGACCCCTGGTGGATCGGTCCGGCCGCGGCCGCGCTGCTCGGCGTCGTCTACATCGTCGGCAACCAGTTCGAGCCCTCGCTCCAGGACCGTCGCCCCCGGCCCAACGAGGGGATGCGCCGTACGGTCCGGTTCTCCGTGGTCCACGGCTTCGCCGGGTTGGTCGTGGCCGGCGTCGGCCTGATGGTGCTGGTCGGCCTGGCCACACCGGGCCACGACCTGCGCCGGGCCGGTTTCCTCGCCGTCCTGCTGGGCGCCCTGTTCGCGGTGGTGCGGGGATTCCGGTTCGGTGGCCTGGCCGTCGTGCGGCACTGGACCATCCGTGCGATCCTCGCCCGCCGGGGGCGCACCCCGTACCGCTACCGGAGGTTCCTGTACGGCGCGGAGGAACGGGTGCTGCTCCTGCGTACGGACAGCGGGTACTTCTTCCCGCACCGCCTGCTCCAGCTCCACCTGAACACCCCGGCGGAACAGCTGTCCGCCCGTGTCACCCCGGGACCGTGACGACGGGAAGGCGGGCCTGATGACGGGAGGGGCCGAGCCTGATGACGGGAAGGGCGGTCCGGACCACGGGAGGGCCGGGCCGCGTCACGTGCCGCACCGGCTCAAGGGCGTATGTGACGGGCCACGAACCGGCCCTCGCCCAGCTCGATGGTGAAGGACACCTGCTGGTCCACCGACAGGCTGCCGCACTCGCCCTCGATGTCGTCGCGGTAGGCACGGACGGGAGTCGTGCGCCCCAGGGGGACGATCCAACCCGTGCCGGTGGTCCTGTCGTACCACTCGACGAAGCCGATGCACCGTTCGTCCATGGCGGCGGTCCCTTCACCCTGAGGTGAGCCGGGTCCTGCCGCGCCCGGCCGATCTCCACTATCGGCCGGGCGGGGCGACGGCGCATCCCGGACGGTGTCGCCATCCCGCCCGTCCAGGGTCCTCCGTACCCGCCGACCTGCACGTATCGCAGGTGGGAGGGGTGCGGACGAGGTCAGTGCTCGCAGAGGGAGAATTCTCGCTCGTAGAGCTGTTCGTTGTGTTCGGCGACGAAGAACTTGCGTTCCCGCATGAGCTGTTCGCGGTAGTCCTTCGCCTGTTCGAGCGTCATGGTCGAGGTACCGGACCACGGCTGCTGCGGCGGCACGTCGGCGGTCGAGGTGATCCTTCGCGACGGATCGACCAGGAAGAACGCGAGGATCTTGCGGTGTCCCGGACGGGTGGGGTCCGTGAGGCGGAACGGGCTGACGCGGTGCTGCAGGACGTTCGGGAACGCCAGGCAGCGGCCCGCCGGGGTCGACGTCGATCCCAGGTCCTGGTTCAGCGCGTCCTCGTCCTCCAGGCCGTAGACCTCGCGCAGGCCGTTCTCGTCGTTCTGTTCGTAGTTCGGGTCGTCGAGTGCCGCCCGGAAACCGAGCCGACTCTCGGTGACGTTCTCGCTGTCCCAGTAGTAGATGCCGGTCGAGACGATCCGCTCGTTCAACATTCCCTCGACGTGCCAGGACCCGCCCGCGTACTCGGGCTTCTCCGGGGTGAGGTGAAGGGTGGCGAGCTTGACGATGACCTGGAGACGGCGGCCGCGCAGGTCGACCCGGGCGGACTCCTCGGGCACCTCGGGCGCGGTGAAGGCCGGGGCGTCCGGGACGACCGGGCGGCGGTTCTCCCACCACTCCTCGTGGGCCCGTGCCCACACCCGACGGGCCTCCGCGAAGGCGGCGTCATCGGCGTAGGCGGACTTGCTCGGACGTTCCGGCTCCGAGTCGTACCAACCGTAAGGATCGGCCTCGATCCGCAGGGGCCTCGGATGACGCAGATCGGTGAGTACGTTCTCCAGCAGGGGGCGCAGGCGGGCGAACAATTCCGGCAGGACGGAGGCCAGTTCGTGGTGAATTTCGGGATGGACATTGTTGACGTACGAACGGAAGGCGACATCGCCGTCCTCACTGACGTCGACCTCCGTGGGAAGCCACTGGAACTTCTCCGAGAATTCGTGCTTCGAATAGCGGTCCGTCGGGTTCTGCCAAGCCTGCTCGGGCGCGCCACTGGCCTCTCTCACCAGGCAGAACAGTGACGGATGAACCAGGTCGAGCACCTGGCCGTCGGAGCCGGGATGCCAGTCCTTCTCCTCCTCGGGGACCTGCTCCAGAACCTGAACCGCCCGACGCAGCCGGGATCCGAGTTCCTCGTCGACCAGGGTGTCCGAATGCCACACCCCGTCGACGGCGGAGACCTCGATGCCGGTCGCCGCGTCCCGCAGCGCCGCGTAATGCGCGAGTTCGGCGAGAACGTAACGCACTTGCGCCTCGGTGAGGCCCTGGGCGAGTGCTTCCCGCGTCCACCTCGCGACGATGTCGGCGTCGTTCATCTTGTCGAACCATTCCGGCTTCGCCCGAATGTGGGAGCTGCACCGCATCATCTGGAGTTCCCGCAGCGTTCGCGGTGTCGCGAACGGTATGGAACGGGACGTTTGGAAGGGCAGCGGGAAGGCAGGCAGGCCGGACAATTCTCTTGGTCCTTCGAGTCGGTGTGCGATGCCGGGAAGGATAGTTCAGCGGACTGACACCGCAGCCGGGGTCGAGGACGCGATACGACCGACCTGTCGGCTATTACCCGGCGAACGTGCCGGCGGCGGCCCCCGACGGATCGCCGCGGCCGACCTCCTGCGCCCGCCCCAGCATGCGGAGGGCGTCGGCCGCCGCCGGTGACAGCGTCTCGTCCCGCAGATCGGCCAGGGGAATCCACACCGCCGCGTCGGTGGAGCCGTCGATCTCGGTCACCGTCGGCGCCCCGCCCCCGAGGGTCACGAGGTGGAACAACGCCGTCAGGCTCCAGCTCACCCCGTTCCGCCGGGCCGAGTAGGTCCGCGCGTCCAGCAGTCGAGCATCCACGAGTTCGAGCCCCGTCTCCTCCCGGAGCTCACGGGACAAGGCCTCCACGGGCTGTTCGCCCGGGTCGATGCCGCCGCCCGGCAGGTGCCACAGACCCGGCGCGAAGACCGGCGAGGCGTCCGAGAGCCGGATCAGCAGCAGCCGGTCGTCCTCCACCGCGATCGCGTAGGCCGAAACACGGGTCCGTACGTCAGTGTTCAAGGGCCTGTCCCTCCCCGGACGAAAGCAGATCCGGGGAACCCTGACGTTCCCGAGATCGACTTCCGGGACAGTACCTCCCGGGCGGTTCCACGGGGTCCCTCAGACCACGGAGACCAGGTCCACCACGAAGACGAGCGTGGAGCCCGCCGGGATCAACGGCGAGGGGGACTGCTTGCCGTACCCGAGGCGCGGGGGAACGATGATCTCGCGCCGACCGCCGACCCTCATCCCCCTCAGCCCCCGGTCCCAGCCCTTGATGACCCTGCCACCGCCCACGGCGAACTTGAACGGCAGGCCCCGCTCCCAGGAGGAGTCGAACTCCCTCCCGGACTCGAAGGTGACGCCGACGTAGTGCACCCGGACCACCCTGCCCGGCTTCGCCTCGGCCCCGTCCCCGACGACGAGGTCCCGGACCGTCAGCTCCTGCGGAGCCTCACCTTCCGGGACCACGACCTCGGGCTTCGTCAGTTCACTCATCGCAGCCTCATCACTCACCGCCGGGATCCCCCGTACGCAGCGGCCGGGCGCACCGGTCACTCCGCGCGGGGGATGATCACGTCACCGAGAACGCCGATCGCCCGAAGTACATCAAACCCCACGGAGCACGGCACGGCCCGCCCGGCCGTGCCACGCCCCCGGCACCTCCGCTCAGAAGAAGCCGAGCTTCTTCGGGGAGTAGCTGACCAGCAGGTTCTTCGTCTCCTGGTGGTACAGCAGCCACAGCCACGCTGACCAGGGGAAACGGAAGTTGGTGCGGCGCCTCGGCTGGGGCTGGTCCGGAATTGGTCCGGATCTTGGTCCTGCCTGGTCCCTGGCGGAGAAGCTGGCGTGAGATGGGAGTGGGGGAGCGCCCGGCTGCTTGGGTGTTCCACCAGCAGTGGGAGTCGGGCGAGAACGCGGCCTTGGTACACGACGGGCGAGTCGTACCATTCGGTGTCACCGATCACTCGCAGGGAGCGGCGCGAGCCCGTGCAAACGCCTGGATACTGGGCCCAGAGGAGGTAGGGTGCCAGCCACGGCAGATCGATCTCCTCGCGTCCGTCGTAGGCCACGACCACCGGCTCGGCCATGGGAGCAGCGATGCGATGCCGGTCAACAGCCCGCGCCCCGTGTGGTGCAGTTGATCGGTCAGCCTGGCCACCCACGGCTCATCCTGTAGGTCGCGCTTGATAACCCACTCCAGGGCGTCGCAGGCACGCGCCCATCGTGCCGCTACCGGAGAGGCGTCATTGCAGAGAGGCGGCTGCCCTTGTCGGGTGATCACCCGACAAGGGTGGCCAACCGTCTCACCTCAGCCGCCGTGTTCGCGTAGAAGCTCGATCATGTTGCGGAGCATCGGAATCGCCGAGTCGCCGGCTTTGTCCTTGTCGTTGAAATGCATCAGCTCGTTGCGGATCTCCCGCAGTTCGTCGAGGCGGGCGATGAAGGACTTGCGGTCCAATGGCCAGCCCAGCTTGTCCCACTGCTCCTGGTTGCCCAGGACCTGCTGGTAATCCCCATAGGACAGCTGATCGAAGGCAACGAGCTTCCGGCGTCCGTCGGGATCGCAGAGCGCAATCACCTCCGCGAGGTCCAGGCCCTCCGAGATGACTCGGCGCAGTTGCCGGTCGAGATCGCCGATGAGTAGGAACGGACGCGCCGTGGCGCCATATTCGGCGGCCACGTCGGCGACGGTGATGATTCCGGCGATCTGATTCGTCTGGTCTTTGACCAGGAGGAAGCCGAACCGCTCCAGATCGGGCAGGACGTCGATCAAGTGGTCGGCGTAGCTCACCGCGTGCGCGGCGACGATGGCATCGGAGAAAGGGGCCTCGAAGTCCGCGTAGCGGGCTCGTGCGATGGATTCCCAGGTGACGGCACCTCGCAGATTCCGAGGTCCGCTCAGCACCGGCAGTTGCGAGTACCCGTTGAGCCGCATTTTGGTGAACACCTCCTCGAAGCTCGTTGAGGAGGGAACCGACACCACTCCCTTGAGCGCTGAGGGCAGGTTGCCGACCGTCTGGCCCTGGATCGGCTCCCCCTTGTCCTCCTCGTTGCCGGAGGTGGTGGCAGATCCCGGTGCACTGGTTTCCCCCGGCTCCTCCTGCCCTGTTACAGGCTCCTGCTCGGCAGCCTCTCCTTCGCCGTCAGTGTCCTCGGAAGGTCCGGTCAAGGTGACCCGGTCATCGATCCCCACAGCTGCGAAGTCCGGCACAGTGGACAGGCCGTGGTTGGCCAGTTCGGCGGCTATGTGCTCGGTGACCAGGTAGCCGCGCCGGGCTGCCCCCCACCACCCGAGCAGATCCCGGACGGTGACGGTGACCGGTGTCTCGGCGTCCGCCTGCCTCCGAGCGTCCTTCAACCGCGTGTGCCGGGCAACGGAACCGTCAGCTGCGACGTCGCCGGAAGGCGGCAGCTCGGCCACCGTATCCAGGAGCCTCTGTCTCAGAGCGTCCAGCAAGGTGCCGTCGTCCAGTGCCCAGGACGTCCACCCGTCGTAGGGGCCGCGCCCTGTAGCCGCGGCAGCGGCTGCCGAAGGAGACTTGAACCGCTGACCGTCACCCAGCTCGATCCTGCCATCCGCGGTCACCTGGGCAAGGTGCTTCTGCCCGGACCGCCGCTGTCGGAAAGTGAGGCGCTGCCCTGTGCTCAGCAGGCCGGCGTGGATGAGGTCGGAAAGCAGTACCCGCCGTCCTTCGATCAGGTAGGAGGCTCGCCCCAGAGGCTCGTCCGCACTGCTGCCTACTGTGTGATCAGTCATTGATTCCCCCCGCTCGACCTCTTCGGATCGCTGCGATCATCGCAGAGCCGTGTCCGGCATCGAGGCGGTTCCAGACAAGCGCTTCGCCAGTTGTTGTCAGGGACGGCTGGTGCGGGCCGGCCCTCGCCGTGTCTGCTCCAGCACGCCGACGACCGGGACGACTCCATCCGTGATCCCATAGGAATCCATTCACTGGAGGGGCCATTTGACGCGCCATGCCACTTCGCGTCATGGCGGGGCATGGAGTACCAGAGTCAAGGTGGTCGGGCCTTCCCCCGCCTCTCCCTTCGACGGGAAAGCGCCCGCGCGGAGCTACGGCCGGCTCCTCCCTGGTGATGTCCACCTGCGTTCATCCGTAGGTACCGGAATCCACCGGGCGACAGCGTCCGGAGCCGACAGCGCCATGTTCAGAACGGCTTCGCTCGGCTCAATGGCGCCAGGCCCGACGTGATGACGAACAGCAATCCGCCTTGTCGTTTGATCAGGAGTTTCATCGTGCGAGAGATGCCCGACGACCATTCATCGGAACCCAGATTCACCGTAGGCTGCCGCCGAGCCACGGTCGCAGTCCCGGAAACGATGTTGAGGGCTTGGCCAGCACACGTCATACCGTGCTGCTGGTGCCAGAAAGATGGGGCCAACTGCCCTGTATTCTGAGGATGAAGTGATGGGATAGGCCTCTCGGCACGCCGCGAGGACGGCAGGCGGGGTGGCCGCGACATGATGATCGACTACAACGTCAGCGATCATTGGCCCGCGGACACGCCGGGCTGGTTGAAGTCCCTCGTCTCGTCCCTCGACCGGCGCCACGGCGGAAGCAGCGTTCTGCCCCTGACCGTGATCGTGGACGAGGTCTTGGAATGGCTGGAGCTCGCCAGCGGCGTCGACGCTTGGAAGAACGCGGCCAACCGCGCATCGTTGCGCAGCGATCTGGAGGAGTCCGCACGGGCACTCGGTCCCGGGCTCCGGGCCCACATCGCCACATCGCTCGCCGACTTCCAAGCCGCCTTCGCGCGGCTCGTCAACAGTCCCGGAACGGTCCTGAAGCAGCCGCCGGGAAGCCGCACCGATGCGGTCTGGACCGATGTCGCAACGGCTGGGGAGAATCTGCTCGCCGCGCTCGAAACCGACGAAGGAGCCCGCGCCAGCTGGGACGACCTGGTGGCCACGGCACGGGACCGCGCTTTGGCGGGCCGGGAGTACCGCCCGATCGCCGACCTGCTCTTTGACCAGTTGCGCAGGCGTGGCCTCGACGCGAAGGGGATCTTCCGGGGGCTTGTCTCCGTGATGGCGTTCGGCCGGGAACCTGACAGCCCTCACATCGGTGAGAGGGACGTACCGCTGGAGGAGCGCATCGCGAGCGCCCGGACGTACCTCGGCACTCGGGCCGTGGCCGAGCCGGTCGTAGTGTGGCTCGGGTATCAGGGCCGGACCTTCCTGCACCTCTCGGCCGGACGGGTGTCCTTCCTTGACGCCCACTGGGCAGTGCCCAACGCCCGGCCAGGTAGGCAGGACTTCGAGCACAAGGCGGAGCTCTGGGAATTCGTCCGCCACGGTGACCTCTTCAAAGTCGCGGAGCTGGTCGACGAAGAATCCGACGTGGACTTCCTGGTCCGCGTCGACCTCGGCACCACCACGGCAGCCGATGCGGTGGACCGCGCCGTCCGCACCGTCGAGACGATCATCCGTCGCCATCCACAACGCTGGCGGGATCCGCCCGTACCTCGTCCAACACGGGCTCTTGTGCTCCGGTCGCCCAGGCTCGCAGAGCTTCGTGCTCCCCAGACGCGAGACGGGTTTGCCCGATGACCACTACGGTGCAGGCATCACCGCGAAGGCGATCGAAGAGCACGGTCCGCGCATCGCTTCGGCGCTCGCCCGCGAAGACCTGCCGCGGTTCCTCGCCGCCGCGATCGAAGTGCAGACCACCGCTGACCATCCGTTCAGCCGTGACATGGCGATGCGCAAGCCTTCCGAAGCGGACATCCGCAGCGTCATCCCGCTCACGGACCGCGTGGTGCAACACGTCGCGGCGTACGCGGCACTCGCACCGGGCGAGGTGTTCGGTCTGCTCGGCGAGCGCTGGCCACATGCGCGGTGGCTCGCAGATGTTCGACGAGCGGTCGGCATGTGCCTGCTCGGCGGAGGAAACCGCAGTGGTCTGGCCAACGAGCTGACCCGGGAGTGGTTCGCGAGCGATCCGTCGCGCCCATGGATCCTGTTCGTCGCCGACCGCTCCGCCGATCTGCTCTCGCTCTGCCGCATCGAGCACGAGCGCGCATGGATCGGCCGGATGTTCTCCAGCGTGAGCGATCACGCCGGATACCGGACCCTGGTCGAGCGGTACGCCGCTCAAGGCGCCGTCTTGGAGGGGCGGCGGAGCCGCGTCCGCAACGCTCTGGTGCACGGTAATCCCGCTGGCTTCGCGATCGTCGGGTCTGTGCGCGAGTACGCCGAGTTCCTCAGCGGTGGCGCGCTCAACATCGCTCTGGAGTCCTACATCGAGGGCGAGGCGCCGACCGCCGCGCTGGCCCGGAGGACCGGAGAGTTCACTGCGATGCAGGAAGGACACGACGCCGCCGCCTACTGGAGGGCTCGACTCGCGGCCCGGACCGCAACGGGTACGGCCACTCCGGGATAGCAGGCCGACCGTCTCATCGAGGAGGCCATGGAAGAGCAGGACCTCGCCAGTCAGGGCGCCCACCCGCGTGGTGAGCTCGGTTTGGTCCGTGGCTGGTCCGGAGCAGCCGGTCTGGAGCGGAAGACGGGCGGGCGGAATCGGGAGGAACAGCAAGAACCTCTGTCCGCGTCCAGCAGGTCGAGCCGACGGCGCCTGAGGACAACGGCCCAGTTCAGACGCTGTTTCTCGTGAACCTAGAAGAAGCCGAGCTTCTTCGGGGAGTAGCTGACCAGCAGGTTCTTCGTCTGCTGGTAGTGCTCCAGCATCATCTTGTGGGTCTCCCGGCCGATGCCGGACTGCTTGTAGCCGCCGAAGGCGGCGTGCGCCGGGTAGGCGTGGTAGCAGTTCGTCCAGACGCGGCCGGCCTGGATCGCGCGGCCCGCGCGGTAGGCCGTGTTGACGTCACGGGTCCACACGCCCGCGCCCAGCCCGTAGGCGGTGTCGTTGGCGATGCGGACGGCGTCGTCGAAGTCCTGGAACGAGGTCACGGAGACCACCGGGCCGAAGATCTCCTCCTGGAAGATCCGCATGCGGTTGTCACCCTCGAAGATGGTCGGCTGGACGTAGAAGCCGCCCGCCAGCTCGCCCTCCAACTCCTGCTTGCGACCGCCGGTCAGGAGCTTCGCGCCCTCCCGCTCACCGATCTCCACGTACGCGAGGACCTTCTTCAGCTGCTCCTCGGAGGCCTGCGCCCCGATCATCGTGTCCGTGTCCAACGGGTGGCCGGGCACGATCAGTTCGGTGCGGGCGACCGCGGCCTCCAGGAAGTCCCCGTACCGGCCGCGCTCGATCAGCGCGCGCGACGGGCTCGTACACACCTCGCCCTGGTTCAGGGCGAACATGGTGAAGCCCTCCAGGGCCTTGTCGCGCAGGTCGTCGTCCGTCGTCCAGATGTCGTCGAAGAACAGGTTCGGGCTCTTCCCGCCGAGTTCCAGGGTGACCGGGGTGAGGTGCTCGGCCGCGTACTGCATGATCAGGCGGCCGGTGGAGGTCTCCCCGGTGAAGGCGACCTTCGCGACGCGGGGGCTGGACGCGAGGGGCTTCCCCGCCTCCTCGCCGAAGCCGTTGACGATGTTCACGACGCCGGGCGGCAGCAGGTCCGCCACCAGACTCAGCCAGTAGTGCACAGAGACCGGAGTCTGTTCCGCCGGCTTGAGGACCACGGTGTTGCCCGCCGCCAGCGCGGGAGCGAGCTTCCACACCGCCATCAGGATCGGGAAGTTCCACGGGATGATCTGGCCGACCACGCCCAGCGGCTCGTGGAAGTGGTAGGCCACCGTGTCGTCGTCGAGCTGGCTGAGCGCGCCCTCCTGGGCGCGCAGCGCGCCCGCGAAGTAGCGGAACTGGTCGATGGCCAGCGGAAGGTCGGCGGCGAGGGTCTCCCGGACCGGCTTGCCGTTCTCCCAGGTCTCCGCGACGGCGAGGGCCTCCAGGTTCTGCTCCATCCGGTCCGCCACGCGCAGCAGGATCGTGGACCGCTCACCGGCCGAGGTCCGCCCCCAGCCGGGCGCCGCCGCGTGGGCCGCGTCCAGGGCGCGCTCGACGTCCTCGACCGTGCCGCGCGCGACCTCGGTGAACGGCAACCCGGTGATGGGCGAGGGGTTGTCGAAGTACCGGCCGCGGGCGGGCGCGACGTACTCACCGCCGATGAAGTGGTCGTAGCGCGCCGCGTACGACATCAGCGCGCCCTCGGTACCGGGCGCAGCGAAACGGGCCATGGAGGTCCTCCCCTTGCCGGGCGCCGGCCGCCGTCGGACAGCGCTCGGGCAGGAGGCTAGGAGCGGGCAGGTTGCGGGTACGTTGCACGCCCGCCCGGACGCGTGCCGCTCCCGGGTCCCGAAGTCGCCCCTCGGCCGCGCCCGGCCCCGGGTCCGGCGCCGAGTTCCGCGTCCAGGGCGCGTACGCGGGCCAGCGCGGCCGGCCGGCCCTCCGGCGGGAGGGCCTCGGCCAGCGCCCGCCACACCGCCGGGTCGTCCGCGCCCCACGGGGCGCACACCCAGTCCGTGAGCAGCCCCCGGTCCGCCCGGGCGATCACCGCGGCCCGTGCCTGGTCCTCGATGCGCCGCCGCAGCCGGACGATGCCGGGCGCCGCCGAAGCGGGCAGCAGCGGCCCCGCGTACCGGGCGAGCGCGGCCGAGACGGCGCCCGCCGCCAGGTGCCGGACCACCGCCGTGGAATCGGCCTCCAGCGGGGCGGCCGTGCGGTAGGGGCGCGACAACAGGTGCTCCGGCCCCACCAACGCCCGCAGCCGGGACATTTCCGCCCGCAGGGTCACCGCCGGGACGGACTCGTCCTCGTACAGGGCGTGGGCCAGCTCCTCCCCGGAAAGGCCGTCCGGATGGTGCGCCAGCAGCGTGACGATCTCGCTGTGCCGTCGCCCCAGCGCGAGCCGCCTGCCCTCGATGACCAGCAGCGCCTCGTCGCGGCCCAGCGCCGTCAACCGGTCCTGCCCGGCGGCCCCCGGTTCCGGCGCGAGCAGTGCCAGTTGGGTCTCCGCGGCCCGGGCCACCGCCTGGACGAAGGCGAGGGAATGGGGGTGGGCCAGCCCGTCCCCGCCGGTGATGTCGACCGCGCCGAGCACCCGACCGGTGCCGGGATCACGGACCGGTGCGGCCGCGCACGTCCACGGATGCACGCGGCGACTGAAGTGCTCCGCCCCGAAGACCTGGACGGGCTCCCCGACGGCGACCGCCGTACCCGGCGCGTTGGTTCCCATCGCCGACTCCGCCCAGCGCGCGCCGGGGACGAAACCGAGCCGCTCCGCCCGGCGCAGCGTGGCCGGCTCGCCCTCCACCCACAACAGCCGGCCCCGCGCGTCGCACACCGCCAGCAGGTGCGCCCCGTGCGCCGCGAACGCCCCGACGAGGTCCCGGAACAGCGGCATCACCCGGGCCAGCGGATGCTGCGCCCGGTAGGCCCGCAACTCCGGCTCGGCCAGCTCCAGCCGAGGCGCGCACTCCGGGCTGAGCCGGGCCCGGGCGCACCGCCGCCAGGACTTCGCGATCACCGCACGGACCGGGGCCTCGACCCGTCCGTCCTCGGTGAACGCGGCGTGTGCGCGCCGCAGGACGCGCGTGCGCTCGGCGGGATCGGCCCCGCCCGGCAGCGCCAACGACGGATCGCCCATGTCGCCCTCCCGAGGGACCGTGGCGCCGCGGTACGCGGAGCGCCCCCATCGTCGTGCGGGTCCCCGGCCCCGACAAGCGTCGCGTCGGCCAGTCCGCGACCGATCCCGTTCAGCGCCGGGGCCGCGGGTGCCCGGGCCGCGCACCTCACGCCGGGTCGTCGCTCCCGTCGGGCTCCGCTTCCAGGCAGGCCAGGGCCGACGCGGGGTCCGGGGCGCCCGGCCCGGCCGGGCTCCAGCGGGTACCTTCGCGGCGCAGCGGCCACCAGCGGCCGTCCCGGCCGAGCCGCAGCTGGTGCCGGGCGCCGGGTGCCGTCCAGCGGGCCCGCACCCGGCGCAGCTCCGGGGCGTCCTCGTCCGGCCAGGCCGCCGCCAGGGCGGAGCGGGCCCGGGCCAGGGTCGCCCGGTCCGGCGACCAGTCGTCCTCCAGCGCCGCGAGGCCGGGCGCCCCGCCGAAGCCCCAGGCCCGTACGGCCAGGTCCATGGTCGGCCCGTCGCGGCCGGAAGCCGCCGCCAAGCGGTAACGGAGCCGGAAGTGGCGGGCCTCGGCGGTGAGGCGTACGGCGTCCTGCGCGGCGGTCGGCGGGGCCGTCGGCGCGTGCTCGGCGCCGTCCGCCGCCAGTGCCCGCGCGAGCAGCCGGTGCGCCTGGGACGCGGCCGCCTGCGCGAGGAACTCCACGGCGTCCACGTCCAGCCCGTCCGGCTGCGTCTCGGTGTCCAGCGTCGGGGGCTGCCCCGGGGCCTGCGGCAGCTCCGGCGGCGGGGGCAGCGGCGGCAGCTCCGCGCGCGTCGCGAACACCTCGGCCGCCGGGATGCCGACGACCCCGGGCGGGGCATCCGGTTCCGGTTCCGCTCCGGCGGCGCTGCGGTCCTCCAGCTGGATCAGCAGGTCCCGTTCGGGGCGCCCGCGCAACAGCAGCAGCAGGAACGGGTCCTGGTCCAGCAGTCGTGCCATCTGGTAGCAGAGCGCGGCCGTATGCGGGCAGTGGTCCCACTCGCCGCAGTCGCAGCGCGGGTCGAGCTCGCCCATGCCGGGCAGCAGGTCGACGCCGGCCGCGGCCGCGTCCTCGGCGAGCTCCGGCGGCACCTCGCGGTCCAACAGGGCGGCGATGTGCCCCGATTCCGCGACCGCCAGACCCAGCAGCCGATCCCATTCCGCTTCGGTGAACTCCTGGACCAGCACGTCCGTCCGGCGCGCCGTTCCGTCCGGGTCGCGCACCACCGCCGTCAGCCCGCCCGGACGCACCGACACGGCGCCGACCGCGCCGGTGCGCGCGTACCGGCGGCCCAGTTTGACCTGTTCGCCGTCGAGCGCGCCGTCCTCCAGGGCCCGCAGCCAGGCGTGACCCCACCAGGTGGTGGCGAAGGCCCGGCCTCCGTGCGGCGGGAGCGCGGGGAAGGTCTCCTCGTACGGGTCGTGGGTGCTGCTCATCGGTTGCCCCCCGGGGCCGGGCGCAGTGCCACCAGCTCGGCCAGTTCGCGGTCGGTCAGTTCGGTGAGGGCCGATTCCCCGGAGCCGAGGACGGCGTCGGCGAGGGCGCGTTTGGCTTCGAGGAGTTCGGCGATGCGGTCCTCGACGGTGCCCTCGGCGATGATCCGGTGGACCTGGACGGGTTGGGTCTGGCCGATGCGGTAGGCGCGGTCGGTGGCCTGTTCCTCGACGGCCGGGTTCCACCAGCGGTCGAAGTGCACGACGTGCCCGGCGCGGGTCAGGTTGAGGCCGGTGCCGGCCGCCTTCAACGACAGCAGGAAGACGGGCACCTCCCCGGACTGGAAACGATCGACGAGCTCCTCGCGGCGCGGGACGGGCGTCCCCCCGTGCAGCAGCTCGGAGACGATGCCGCGCGACGCCAGATGGCGTTCCAGGATCCGGGCCATGGCCACGTACTGGGTGAACACCAGCACCGAGCCGCCCTCCGCGAGGATCGTGTCGAGGAGTTCGTCCAGCAGCTCCAGTTTCCCGGAGCGGGCGGCGTCCCGCGGGCCGGCAGGGCCGGGAGCGGGGTCCTTCAGGTACTGGGCGGGGTGGTTGCAGATCTGCTTGAGGGAGGTCAACAGCTTGACGACCAGTCCGCGGCGCTCCATCCCGTCGGCGTCCGCGATCGCGGCGAGGGTCTCGCGCACGACCGCCTCGTACAGACCGGCCTGTTCGCGGGTGAGGGACACCGGATGGTCGGTCTCCGTCTTCGGCGGCAGTTCGGGGGCGATGCCCGGGTCGGACTTCTTGCGCCGGAGCAGGAACGGCCGCACCAGCGCGGCCAACCGGGCCGCGGCCTGCGGATCGCGACCGCTCTCGACGGGCTCGGCCCAGCGGATGCGGAAGGTGCCGAGCCGGCCGAGGAGGCCGGGCGTGGTCCAGTCGAGCAGGGCCCACAGCTCGGACAGGTTGTTCTCCACCGGGGTGCCCGTGAGGGCGACCCGCGCCGGCGCCGGGATGGTGCGCAGTGCCTTGGCGGTGGAGGAGCGGGGGTTCTTGACGTGCTGCGCCTCGTCGGCGACGACCATGCCCCAGGGTGCGGCGGCGAGTTCGGCCGCGTCCAGGCGCATGGTGGCGTACGTGGTGAGGACGAAGCCGCCGTCGAGGCCGTCGAGGGTGCGGCTGCCGCCGTGGAAGCGGCGGACGGGCGTGCCCGGCGCGAACCTTTCGATCTCCCGCTGCCAGTTGCCCAGCAGGGAGGCCGGGCAGACGACGAGGGTGGGCTCCGGTCGGTCCCGGTGCAGGTGCAGGGCGATGAGGGTGATGGTCTTGCCGAGACCCATGTCGTCGGCGAGGCAGGCGCCGAGACCGAGCGAGGTCATCAGGTCCAGCCAGGCCAGGCCCCGCAGCTGGTAGTCCCGCAGCGTCGCGTCGAGTCCCTTCGGCGCCGGCGGGAGGGCGGCCCGCTCCGGATCGGCGGTCAGCCGGGACCGTAGCTCGGCGAGCGCTCCGGCGGCCGTCACCTCGACCCGCACGCCGTCGATCTCGACCGATCCGGTGAGTACGGCGGCCAGCGCGTCGGCGGCGGAGATCGTGACGGGTCGCTCGACGCGGGCGCGGGCGCGGCGCACGGCTGCCGGGTCGACCAGGACCCACTGGTCGCGCAGCCGGACCAGGGGGCGCTTCGCCTCGGCCAGCCGGTCGAGTTCGGCCGGGGTCAGGTCCTCGGCCCGACCGCCGAGGGAGTGCCGCCAGTCGAAGGAGAGCAGGGCCCCGGCGGAGAGGAGACCCGGCAGGTCCGAGCCGGTGGCGTGTGCTGCGGGGGAGTCGACGACGGCGCGGGAGGTGAGGGTACGGGCGAGGCCGCGCGGCCAGTGCACCTGGACCCCGTCGGCGTCGAGGGCCGCGGCGGCGTCGCCGAGCAGCTCCGCGACCTCCTCGTCGGCGAGGTCGACCGCGTCCGGTACGGCTGCCCCGAGCAGCGGCGACAGCGCGGGCCAGAGCCGGGCCGCGCGGCGCAGCGCGCGCAGGGCGTCGAGCCGGGCGCGGGGCGGGAAGGCGGCCGGGCCGCGCCCCGGGGCGGCGCCGGGGGCGCTTGCCGGGGCGGCCCAGACGTCGGCGGCGTCGGCGACGAGGCCAGCGTCGGCGAGGCTGTGCAGCTGGAGCACGGCGCGCAGGGCGGGCGGGGTGTCGCGGCGGTCGGCGGGGGCGTCGGGAGTGCTGCCGTCGGGTGTGCTGCCGTCGGAGGTGCTGCCACCGGGGCGGGCCGCGTCCGGGTCGCGGAACTCGACGCGCAGGGAGATCCGCACCCCCGCGTCGTGGCCCGCGGCCACCTCGTCGGCCCAGGCGCGCAGTGCGGGAAGCGGCCGCGGGGAACCGGCGGGCGCGGCGAAGGCGGGGCCGCCCGCGGCGGCGGCCGCGGCGGGGGACCGGGGCAGGATGTCGGCGACCGCGTCGAGGAAGGCCCGCAGCAGCGGTTCGGGGGCGGGCAGCCGGGGCGGCCCGTCGGCCTCCAGGGGGACACAGTGCGCCTCGGGCGGCATGGCCGCCGCCAGCTCCCGCACCGCTTCGAGGTCGGCGGCCTCCAGCGGACCGGTCCGCCAGGCGTCGTACCCGGCGGGGCTCAGCCCGGGCAGCAGCAGCCCGCGGGCGGCGAACCGGAGGGCGAGCAGCGACGCCGCTCCCCAGAACGCCGTCGGGGCGCTCGCCCCGGGGGTGGTCCGGGCCCGGGTGAGCAACGGTAGGGCGGCGCCGATGGGCAGTACCAGGGCGGGTACCGCGACCGGCAGCAGCGCCGGGGTGATCACGGTGAGTTCCTCGACGACCCCGCCCGCGGCCTCGGCGCCGTCGGGGGGTGTGGGGTCGGCCTCCGCAGGGTTTCGCGTACCGGGGTCGCCGTCCGCCGGGGGCCGGGCGGGCGCGGCCGTGTCGGAGTCGGTCCGCCAGAAGGCGACGCGGCCGTTGCGCGGCGGGTCGGCGGGCAGGAAGACGGCGGAGCAGCGGAGGAGGCCGGAGATCTCGGAGAGCACGCATTCCTCAAACTTGACTACCGGGTACGGGCGGCCGAGAGTACCTCATGCGCGGACTCCGGGGGCGCGCGCGGCGCGATGACCCGGCCCACCGCGCCGGAACAAGGGTGCGGCGCGGGGGAACGCACGGTGCGGGCGGAGCGTTGAGAGGTCAACAGTCGAAGCAGCAGGAGGAGGTGTCCGTAGATGTCGAGGAGCGGAAAGGTCGCGGTTGCCGCGGTCGCGGCAGCCATCGTGTTGTTCTACGTGTTCGGCGTCTGGGGTCTGGTGGCCCTGGTCGCGGTCCCGGCCGTCGCGTACCTCCTGCTGGACCCCTCCCAGCGTCGTCGGCTGCGGGGCATATCCAGGAAGCAACTCGACCGCTGAGGCGGCAAGGGGGATGCAGGTCATGAACACCGCACAGGTTTCGGCGGTCAGCAGCAACGGCGTGTACTCGTTCACGAAGCCGAACCGGGAGAGCATCACCCTGCTCGCGGGCCTCGGCGTCGAGGGGGACGTGCACGCGGGCGTCACGGTCAAGCACCGCTCACGCGTGGCGCAGGACCCGACCCAACCGAACCTCCGGCAGGTGCACCTCATCCACCGGGAGCTGTTCGACGAGGTGGCCGGTCAGGGCTTCGAGGTCGCGCCGGGCCAGCTCGGGGAGAACGTGACCACGGAAGGCATCGACCTGCTCGCGCTGCCGACGGGAACGCTGCTGGGCCTCGGTGAGGAAGCTGTCGTGGAGGTGACCGGGCTGCGCAACCCGTGCCGGCAGATCGACGCGTTCCGCAGCGGGCTGCTCAAGCAGGTCGTCGGCCGGGACGAGACGGGCAACCTGGTCCGCAAGGCCGGAATCATGGGCGTGGTCCACCGGGGCGGCACGATCCACCCCGGCGACACGATCACGGTCACCCTGCCGGAGCTCCCGCACGTCCCGCTCGAACGGGTCTGACCCCTCGGCGCCCCGCCCGCCCGATGCGGGCCGAGCCCGCCTCATCGGGTCGAGTCCGTCCGGTCACGTCGAGCCCGCCCGGATCGCGGCGAGCCCGCCCGGGGCCGGCGTGTCCGTACGGGGCCGGTGGGTCAGGTGCGTCGGGACGTGGCGGGGCCTCGGGGTCAGTAGTAGTCCCGCATCAGGGCCGTGGCCCAGTGCGGCTGGTGGGTTTCGCCGCGCGGGCCGAACTCCTCGATGCAGGGCTTGAGGTCGAGCACCGGAGTGCCGTCCACCGCGTCCAGGCCCTGCACGTGGACGTCCAGGCCGTCCACCTTCAGCACCCGGCAGCGGGAGACCCCGAGCCGGTTCGGCCGGTTCTTGCCGCGTTGGGCGAAGATGCCGACCAGGGGCCAGTCCGTGTTGCCCCGGGGGTGTCGGGCACCCGTCTCGATCCTTTCGACCGGTACGCGGTCGAAGTGGTAGACGACCTCGACGTGGGAGAAGTCCTCCAGCCCGTACAGGGCCTCCGGACCGAAACGGCGCCCGTCGAGCCGGATCACGGCCGTCTCGTGCCCCCAGTGGTCGTCGACCACCTCCTCGCGGCCCCCCACGACCACGCCCACCGGTACCGACTCCACGGATCCCACCGACTCCACCAGCTTCTCCTTCGGTTCCTCAGAGGGGCCGCGCGGCCACCCGGTCCAATTCCGCCAACAGTTCGCCCAGGTCGAACTCCCCCTCGCGGGGGACGATCAGAACCTCGCCCGGCTCCTCGTCCAGCAGGACGAACGCCGAGTCGTCGGTCCGCGCCACCAGCGACCAGCCGGGGCCGTCGGCCCGTACGGTCCGCGCGCCCTCGGCGGCGAAGGACGAACGCACCCGACCCGGAGGCGGCGCCGCGACCGTGTACTGCTTCGCCTCCGCGAGCGCCCGGGCCAGCCCGGGATGCGCGGCGGCCGCCGCACCGCCGTCCGTCGCGACGCGCTCGCTCCAGTCCGCCCACTCCCGGGCGATCTGGTCCGCGCCCATCCGTCGCTGCACGGGTCCCCACGCGTCCGCCGATGGCGGTGTCAACGGCACCCGGCCGGTGCCGTCCGCGCCCTGCTCCGGATCGTGCGGTTCCGCGACGCCGGGCGCCGACACGGTCAGCTCCAGGGGCCAGCCCGCCAGCGAGACCACGATCGTCCGCTCGTCGGGCGACAGGTCGTACTCCATCCCGCAGTCCCAGGAGGCGATGGCGGCGGCCACGAGCGAGACGTCGTCCACGACGACCGTCCAGCGCGCCCCCTCCTCGTCCTGCCCGAGCACCAGCCCGTACCCGTCCGTGACGGGCCGAACGCCCAGCAGTGCGCAGGCCTCCGGGAAGTCGTCGCCCAGGACGGCCGGAAACTGCGTGGGGGTCAGCAGTACGGCGGTCAGCACGTACAGCGAGCCCCCGTCCTCCTCGTCGGACACGTGGCCTCCCGATCGCTCTCTCGTCGGCGCACCTTAACCAGCGGGTAACACGCACGTCGAGAGCAGGAGGAGGCCGATTTCCGAGCCCGCCACCTGTGCGTACGCCCGGGCACCCCGCCGCGGAACGCGATAGCCGGGGCGGCGCGAGGACCGGCCGAGGGGGAACTCCTCCGGTACGGGGCCCCGCACGCCCCCACCGGGGGTCAGGCGCGGCGCTCGGCCAGGACCAGGAAGCGGTGGTCCTCGTCCGCGTAGCGGGTCATGTCCCAGCCGGAAGCGGACAGCAGCGGGCCCAGGTTGTGCTCGGCCCGCAGGTCGTCGGGGGTCGGCGAGCGGCCGTGGCGCGCCGCGAGCGCGGCCCGGCCGATCGGGTGGAAGAGGGCGAGCCGGCCACTGGGGCGGACGACGCGGGCGAGCTCGCGCAGGTTGGCCTCCGGGTCGGGAAGGTGGGCGATCAGCCCGGCGGCGAACACCGCGTCGAGGGCGCCGTCACGCAGCGGTAGCCGGGCCACGTCGGCCCGCAGGAGCGTTCCGGCGCTCCCGCGCCCGGCCTCCTGCGCGGCGGCCAGCATCTGCTCGGTGACATCGGCACCGAGTACCGTCCCGGAGGGCCCGACGGCCCCGCGCAACGGCAGCAGGGCCCGGCCGGTGCCGCAACCCGCGTCGAGCACCCGGTCCCCGGGGCGCAGCCCGCACGCGGCAACGGCGTCGACGAAGGCGGGTCCGTCGTCGGGGAACTTGCGGTCCCATGCGCCGGCGCGCGACCCGAAGAACTCCTGCACGTGCGTGTGGTCTTCGCTCATGAGGTCCATGATCCCGCACGGTGCCGTTCGCGCGGTGCCCCCGGAGGTCTTCCGCTCCGCCGGCGCGAGCACACCTCGGCTGCGCTGTGTGCGCAAGGTGGCACGTGGTGTGATCGGAGATGAACGTAGCTCTGTCATATTTCAGCAGTTCCAGCGGCTTTCGAAATGCTCCCCTTGTTCGTGCCCTCACCCGGACTAGCGTCCCGTGGCCATGGGACACCTGGACCACGCCGCCTATGGCTGGCTGACACCCGTACTGTCGTACGCGATGGCATCGATCGGCGCCGCCCTCGGGCTGCGCTGCACCGTCCGTGCGCTCGCCGCGACGGGAGCCTCCCGCCGCAACTGGCTGCTCACCGCGGCCTCGGCCATCGGCACCGGCATCTGGACGATGCACTTCGTCGCGATGCTCGGCTTCCACGTCACCGGCACCGAGATCCGCTACCACGTGCCGCTGACCATCCTCAGCCTCCTCGTCGCCGTGCTCGTCGTCGGCGCCGGGGTCTTCGCCGTCGGCTACGGCAGGAACCGCGGCAGGGCCCTCGTGCTCGGAGGTCTGACCACCGGCCTCGGCGTCGCGAGCATGCACTACCTCGGGATGGCGGCGCTGCGCCTGCACGGGCAGGTCACCTACCGGCCGCTGACGGTCGGGCTCTCCGTCGCCATCGCCGTGATCGCCGCCACCGCGGCGCTCTGGGCGGCGCTCAACATCAAATCGCCGGTGGCCGTGGCAGGCGCCTCGCTGGTCATGGGCGCGGCCGTGAGCAGCATGCACTACACGGGAATGGCCGCCGTCGCCGTCCGCGTCGCACCCTCGGACGCCGCACTGTCCGGCGCCACGGCCATGCAGTTCATCTTCCCCCTCGCGGTCGGCCTGGGGTCCTACCTCTTCATCACCGCCGCCTTCGTCGCGCTCTCCCCGACCGCCGACGAGCGCGCCGCCTCGGCCTCCGCCCGCAACCTCGGTGACGCGGCGCTCCCCGCCCGCTGATCCTCCCGATCCCCGCCCGGTCCACCCGCACCGACACCCCACCCCGCCCCACCCCGCGACCTCCGTACGCACCGCCCGGAACGAGGAGCCCATGCGCAGACCCCGCAGCAGACCGGAAGCAGCGGCCCAGCGGCCGCCCGCGCCCCCCGCGCGCGGCCGCCGGGCGCACGCGGGGCCCCCGGCCGAGGAACGCGAGCAGGAGCGGGCCTTCCGCCCCGGCGCGGACCCGGCGCGGTCCGGTGGCGGGGCACTGCCGCGGATCCGGCTGCGGCCCGCCACCGTACGGGCGAAGATCGTCTCGCTGCTGATGGTCCCGGTGGTCTCGCTGCTCGCCCTCTGGGCCTTCGCCACCGTCAGTACCGCCCAGGACATCGCCGCGATCAGCAGGATCCGCCAGGTCGACGCCGAGATCCGCACCCCCGTCGCCGCCGCGCTCGCCGAGCTCCAGGCCGAACGCCGGTCGGCCGTCCGCTTCCTGGCCGACCCCGCCGCCGACCAGGGCGCCGGATTGGCGCAGCAGGCCCGGCGCACCGACGACGCCGTACGGAGCCTGCGGCTCGGCGACCGCCACACCGTCGCCGACTCCGGGGACTACGGCCCCGACATCGTCACCCGGCTCGGGGAGTTCGTGACCGCCGCCGAAGCCCTCGCAACCGCCCGCAAGGACATCACCGACCGCCGTGCGACCCCCGAGGCGGCCTACGCGACGTACACGCGCCTGACCGACTCCGCCCTCGCCGTCGAAGGATCCCTCTCCGCCGGCCGGAACCCCGAACTCGGCTCCGACGCCCGGGTCCTGCTGGAGTTCGCCCGCGCAGGGGAACTGCTGGCCCGGGAGGACGTCCTGCTCGCCCTGCCGGGACAGCGGAGCGCCGAAACGCTTCGCCGGCTGGCCGGGACCGTCGAGTCCCGGCGCGCGTCGACCACGGCCGCAGCCCGGGACCTGCCCGCCGCCCAACGGGAGGTCTGGGACGCCGCCTCCAGGAGCGCCGCCTACGCCGACCTCACCGGGGCCGAGGACCGGGTCCTGGCGGCAGCCGCCCCCGCCCCTGCGGCCGGCAACGCGGCGAACGCCGGCAACGCGGCCGCGGCGGTGCGCGACGCCTCGGGCGTCCCCGCCGGCTGGGAGGCCGCGTACGCCGGGATCAGCGGCTCCATGAAGGAGATCCGCGACGCCGCCCGCGCCGAAGCCGCCGACCGCGCGGACCCGTTCACCGAAGGCGCGCTGAGCCCCGCCGGCGCGGCCGTGCTGCTGGGCCTGGCCGCCGTCGCCGCCTCCCTCGTCATCTCCGTCCGCATCGGCCGGGCACTCGTCGTCGAGCTGGTCTCGCTGCGCAACACCGCCCTGCACATCGCCCACCGCGAACTCCCGCACGCCATGGACCGGCTGCGCGCAGGCCAGACCATCGACGTGGACGCCGAGACCCCGCCCGGGCGGCCCGCCGACGACGAGATCACCCAGGTCGGGGAGGCGCTGTCCACCGTCCACCGGGCGGCCCTCAGCGCCGCGGTCGAGCGCGCCGAACTCGCCAGCGGGGTCAGCGGGGTGTTCGTCAACCTCGCCCGCCGCAGCCAGGTCCTCGTCCACAAGCAGCTGACCCTCCTCGACTCCATGGAGCGCCGCGCGGACGACCCGGGCGAACTCGGCGACCTCTTCCGCCTCGACCACCTCACCACGCGGATGCGCCGGCACGCCGAGAGCCTGATCATCCTCTCGGGCGCCGCCCCCGGACGCGCGTGGCGGATGCCGGTCCCGTTGACGAACGTGGTCCGCGCGGCCGTCTCCGAGATCGAGGACTACCAGCGCGTCGAGGTGCGCGGGCTCGCCGAGGCGGCCGTGTCCGGCGGAGCCGTCGCGGACCTCACCCACCTGCTCGCCGAACTCATCGAGAACGCCACCCAGTTCTCGCCCCCGCACACCAAGGTCCGGGTCAGCGGCGAGCCGGTCGGCACCGGATACGTCCTGGAGGTCGAGGACCGCGGTCTCGGCATGGGCCGCGAGGTGCTGGCGGAGGCCAACCGGCGGATCGAGCACTCCGAGGACCTCGACCTCTTCGACAGCGACCGCCTCGGGCTCTTCGTGGTCAGCCGGCTCTCGACCCGCCACGCGATCCAGGTCCACCTGCGGACCTCGCCCTACGGGGGCACCACCGCGGTGGTCCTGCTGCCGAACTCCCTCCTCCAGGGTGCGATCGCCGGAGCACCCGCCGCCGCCGCCACGCCACAGGCACCCGCCGAGCCGGCCGCGGAAGCCGCCCGGGCACCGTCGAACGCCCCGGCCATGAGCGTCGTACGGGAGTCCGTGCGCGGCCTGCCCGCCCCGGAACGGGACCGGGCCGCCGTCCCCGCGTCCGGCCCCGCGACCACGCGGCAACGGCCCGCCCCGGTGGCCGCGCTGAGGCCGCGCGGCGCCGGCGGCGCGGCCACCCGTACCCACCCGGCACCGGTCACCGGCCCCTCCGCATCGGTGCGGTCCCCGGCTCCGGAGCCCGGCCCCGGCTTCGCCCCGGGCGGGGCCCAGGGGCAGTCCGGAGCCGGCCGCGCGGCCCACGGCGCCGCTCCGGGTCCCGGGCCCGGGCCCGTTTCCGGTCCGTCGCCCGCGTCGGGTGCCTCGGTGACGGAACTGCCCCGCCGGGTCCGTCAGGCCAGCCTGGTCCCGCAGTTGCGCGAGGCCCCCGAGCCGAAGGCGCCCCCGGGTTCGACGCGGGCCGAGGAGCCGCCGGGGCGCAGCCCCGAGGAGGCCCGGGACCGGATGGCCGCCTACCGGGACGGCTGGGCGCGCGGCGCCCGGGAGAACTCCCCCCACGCAGGCAGCGAAGGAGAAGTGTGATGAGCGAACACCACGGGATCGACCTCGACGGCGTCCCCCGGTCCGGCGAACTGGACTGGCTGCTCGACGACCTGGTGATGCGGGTCCGGGAGGTCCGGCACGCTGTCGTCCTGTCCAACGACGGGCTGGCGGTGGGCTCCTCCAGCGCCCTCAGCAGGGAGGACGCCGAACACCTGGCCGCCGTCGCCTCCGGGTTCCACAGCCTCGCCAAGGGCGCGGGACGGCATTTCCACGCCGGGGGCGTGCGCCAGACGATGGTGGAGATGGACGAGGGCTACCTGTTCGTCGCGGCGGCCGGGGACGGGTCCTGCCTGTCCGTCCTCAGCGCGGCGGGCGCGGACATCGGTCTGATCGCCTACGAGATGGCCCGGCTGGTCAAGCGGGTCGGCGAACACCTCTACACGCCCGCCCGGTTCGCGGCGCAACCGCCGTCCGCCGGGTGAAGGCGGCGGTCCGGCACGTGGACGGCCAGTGGTACGACGCCGAGGCGGGACCCCTCGTACGCCCCTACGCCATGACGGGCGGGCGCACCAAGCCCGGCCCCCACGGGGTCCGCTTCGATCTGATCGCGCTGGTCGTGGTGGACCCGGACGCCTCCGGGGACGCGGACGAGGCGCTGCTCGGCCCGGAACACCGGGCCCTGCTCGGGCTGTGCCGCTCCGAGACCCAGTCGGTGGCGGAACTCGCCGCGGACGCGGATCTTCCGGTGGGCGTGGTGCGGGTGCTGCTGGGGGACCTGTTGGAGGCGGGGCACGTCAAGGTGAGCCGGCCCGTTCCGCCCGCCCAGCTGCCGGACGGGCGGATTCTGCGTGAAGTCATCGAGGGATTGCGAGCGCTGTGATGGGACTGCACGACGACGGGCCCGCACGGGCCGCGGCTTCGGGGGCGGACGGGGACCTGACCGCGCTGGCGCTGAAGATCCTCGTGGCCGGTGGCTTCGGGGTGGGCAAGACCACCCTGGTGGGCGCGGTCAGCGAGATCCGGCCGCTGCGGACCGAGGAGCTGTTGAGCGAGGCGGGCGAACTGGTCGACGACACCGGCGGGGTCGACCAGAAGACCACCACGACCGTGGCCATGGACTTCGGCCGGATCACCATCCGGTCGGGACTGTCGCTGTACCTGTTCGGGACGCCCGGCCAGGACCGGTTCTGGTTCCTCTGGGACGAGTTGTCGCAGGGTGCGCTGGGGGCGGTCGTACTGGCGGACACCCGGCGGCTGGAGGACTGCTTCCCGGCGGTCGACTACTTCGAGCACCGGCGGATCCCCTTCGTCGTCGCCGTCAACTGCTTCACCAACGCGCGGCGTTACGGGGCGAACGAGGTGGCGCGGGCGCTGGACCTGGACCAGGGGACGCCCGTGGTGCTGTGCGACGCGAGGGACAAGGACTCGGGCAAGGAGGTGCTGATCCGGCTGGTCGAGTACGCCGGGCGGATGCACACCGCCCGGCTGCTCGACTCGGTGGGGCCGTAGGCGGGCCCGCGGGAGGGTCAGTCCGCCACACCGGCCGTCGCGATCACCTTGTCGATGGCCACGCGGACCAGTAGCTCGCCGGGGACGGCGTTGCGCCGGCCGAAGGCCTCGCCGCGTTCCTCGCCCATGTACCGGGCGGCGACCCGGGTGGCCCAGTGCAGGGTCTCCTGCGGGTCGTCGGCGTACTCGGCGATGGTGGCGCGGCCCTGGAGGACCACGTAGGAGAACGGCGGACGGTCGTCGTCCACGCACAGGGAGACTCGGCCGTCACGGGCCAGATTCCGCCCCTTGACGGTGTCCTTACCGGTGTTGAACAGGAAGGAATCGCCGTCGAGTACGAACCAGATGGGAGCGATGTGGGGGCTTCCGTCCGCGCGGACCGTCGCCAGCTTTCCGGTGCGGGTGCCGTGGGAGACGAACGCCCGCCATTCCTCTTGAGTCATCTTCTGTGCCATGGGTCCATCCTCCTTGCCGGAAAGCCCCTGGTGGGGAAGGCTGGCGGAACGACTACGCGGGGTGGGGCGCGGCCATGTCGGCCGCGTCGACGGGGAGGGGCTGGAAATGGCACTGGACAAGCAACTGGACTGGTTGCTGGACGACCTGACGCGCAGGGTCCAGCAGGTCCGGCACGCCGTGGTGCTGTCGAACGACGGACTGGTGACGGCGGCCACCGCGGGACTGGCGCGGGAGGACGCGGAACACCTGGCGGCCGTCGCGGCCGGCCTGCAGAGCCTGGCCAAGGGCTCGGGGCGGCACTTCCGGGCGGGTGAGGTGCGTCAGACGATGGTGGAGTACGACGAGGGTTTCCTCTTCGTCGTGGCGGCGGGTTCGGGCAGCTGCCTGTGCGCGCTGAGCGCGGCGGAGGCGGACATCGTCCAGGTCGCGTACGAGATGACGCTGCTGGTCAACCGGGTGGGCGAGCACCTTGGTGTCGCCGAGCGGCGGATCACCGGAGGCTGATCGGGGGCGCCGGCCGGAGTTTTCCACAGGGCCGGCGGGCTTTCGTCGCGCTGAGTTACGGTCTTTGCACAGAGTGATCGCCACTCGTGGGGAGGGCCGTGATGAAGACCGTGACGCAGCATCTGACGCGGGGCGTGACGCAGGGCGTGACGTGGGGATCGGTGAGGGCCGCGATGCGGGCCGCGGCGAAGACCGACGCGAAAGCCGCGGGGGAAACGGGCGCGAAGGCGTGCGCGCGATCGGTGGGGCCTGTGGCGCCGGCGGGGCCGGCGGGGACGGTCGTGTTCGTGGAGGCGGGCCCTCGGGGGGAACCGAGGCAGGACGCCTTGCTCGGCGGGGTCCGGGCGGCAGCGGAACTGGGGCTCGGTCGGGCCGAGTTCGCGCGGGCCGTGCAATTGGGGCTGGTACGGGCGGGCCCGCGTGCGCCGGGCGGCGCGGCACGCTTCACCAGGGTCGAACTGGACCGGGTCAAGGCGGCGGACGGGTTCCCGGACGCGTTGCGCGCCCGGGTCGAGACGGTGGCCGGGGCCGACGCCGGAGCGAGGCTGCTGGGGATCGGGCCGAGCCGGTTCACCCGGCTCGCACGGTGCGGGCACGTCACGCCCGTGGGATACCGGGTCAACCGCTACCGCGCCGTCGTGTGGCTGTATCTGGTCGCGGAACTGGGGGAGTTCGCCGCCGCGGACCCGGGAGCGCTGCGCGGCGCCGCGTCCGAGGGGGACCGGGAGCTGATCGTCGCCCGGGGGGACCTGAGGCCCGTCGGATGGCGCGATCGGCACGTGGGCCTGCTGATGGGACGGACCGCCGACCCCTGGGAGCGGGCGGCCGTGCCGGCTTCCGTGCTCCCGGAGGAAGAGGTCCGGGCCGCCGTCCCGGATCCGGCCGAGCGGATCGTCCTGGCCGCGCTCGCACCGCCGCCGCCCTACGGCCACCCGAAGGTACCGGCGGCCGCGGCGGTGGCGCACCGGCTCCTGAGGGCCCAGTCACCGGAAGAGATCGAGCGCTACCGCCGCGACCTGGACGTCGCCCTGGCCGGAGCGCGCGGTCAGTCGAACGCGACGGGGGACAGGGGGCCGACGTAGACCCAGGCGCCGTCCTCGCGGGAGAAGGTGCTGTGTTCGTGCAGCGAGCCCGTGTGGCCGCCCTCGCGGTAGTGCGCGCGGAACTCCACCGAGCCCTCCGTCTCGAACATGCCGCCCCGTGCGGTGGCGAGGATCTCCAACCGCTCCCAGCGCTGTCCGGGATCCAGGACGAGTCGGCCCGGACGGGTCGAGGAGTGCCAGGAGCGCAGCAGGTATGCGGTGTCGCCGAGCGCGAAGGCGCTGAAGCGCGACCGCATCAACAGCTCGGCGGTGGGCGCCTGGCCGCCCGTGTGGAAGCGGCCGCAGCACGCCGGGTAGGCGGCGGGCAGCCCGCAGGGGCAGGGGAGGGCCGGGGTGGGCATGGGCGTGCTCAGCTCTTCGTGTGAGGAGGACGGACGGGAACCACCGCGGTCGGACGACCGGCGCGGTGACGATGCGGGTGACTACTGCGGTGACACGGCCGGCTTGGCCGCGTCGGGCGCGTACGGGCGGAACAGGCCTTCCTGGACCACGGAGACCAGCAGCCTGCCCTCCACGTCGTAGATCCGGCCCCGGGCCAGCCCGCGGCCACCGTGGGCGATCGGCGACTCCTGGTCGTACAGGAACCACTCGTCGGCCCGGAAGGGCCGGTGGAACCACATGGCGTGGTCCAGGGAGGCCATGTCGAAACCGCGCATGCCCCAGAGGGGTTCGACGGGGATGCGCACGGCGTCGAGGAGGGTCATGTCACTGGCGTAGGTGAGGGCGCAGGTGTGCACGAGCGGGTCGTCGCCCAGCGGGCCGACCGCCCGCATCCACACCGCGCTGCGCGGGTCGGCGTCCTTGAGGTCCTCCGGGGTCCAACGGAGCCGGTCCACGTACCGGATGTCGAAGGGCTGCCGGCGGGCCATCCGCTCCAACGCCTCGGGCAGCGCGCCCAGGTGCTCGCGGATCTCGTCCGCGACCTTCGGGAGGGATTCCGGATGCGGGAAGTCGAGGCGAGGGGGCAGCTGGTGCTCGATGCCGCCCTCCTCCGGATGATGGAAGGAAGCGGTCAGATTGAAGATGGTCTTGCCCTGCTGGACCGCGGTGACCCGGCGCGTGGTGAAGGACCGCCCGTCGCGCACCCGCTCCACCTGGTACACGATCGGCACGCCGGGGATGCCCGGGCGCAGGAAGTACGCGTGGAGGGAGTGGACCGGGCGGTCGCTCTCGGTGGTGCGGCCGGCCGCGACCAGCGCCTGCCCGGCCACCTGCCCGCCGAACACGCGCTGGAGCGATTCCTGGGGGCTCGCGCCCCGGAAGATGTTGACCTCGATCTGCTCCAGGTCGAGCAGGTCGACGAGTCTCTCGGCGGGGTTCGTCATCAGGGGTTCTCCACTGTCGGGTCCGGCGGGAACGGCGGGTCCGTCGGAAGCCTCGGCTCCGGCGGGGGCTGGGGGCCCGTCGTGCGGGACGGGCGCGAACGGGGCCGGCTCAGAGTTGGCCGAGCTCACCGACCGAGGTGACCCGGAGCACCGCCCGGCCCTCCTCGTCGGACGCCGCGAGGTCGACCTCGGCACTGATGCCCCAGCCATGGTCCCCGTTCGGGTCGGCGAAGGTCTGGCGGACGCGCCACAGCCCGTGCGCCGGGTCCTCCTCGATCTGCAGGAGCTTGGGACCACGGGCGTCGGGGCCCGTGCCGAGGTCGTCGTACTCGTCCCAGTAGCCGTCCATGGCCTCGCCCCAGGCGTCGGCGTCCCAGCCGGACTCCGCGTCCAGTTCGCCCAGCACGTTGACGTGGTCGAGGGCCGCCAGCTCGACCCGGCGGAACATGGCGTTGCGGACCAGCACGCGGAAGGCGCGGGAGTTCGCCGTGACCGGCTTGACCTGGTCGGCCTTCTCCTGGGCCTGCTCCGCCGTCTCCACCTCCGGGTTCGCCAACTGCTCCCACTCGTCCAGCAGGCTGGAGTCGACCTGTCGGACCAGCTCGCCCAACCAGGCGATGAGGTCCTGCAGGTCCTCGGACTTCAGGTCGTCCGGGATGGTGTGGTCCAGCGCCTTGTACGCGCCGGCCAGGTAGCGCAGCACGATGCCCTCGGTGCGGGCCAGCTCGTAGTAGGAGGTGAATTCGGTGAAGGTCATCGCCCGCTCGTACATGTCGCGGATGATCGACTTCGGCGAGACGGGGTGGTCCCGGACCCACGGGTGGCTCTTGCTGTACACGTCGTAGGCGTGGAGCAGCAGCTCTTCGAGCGGCTTGGGGTAGGTGACCTCCTGGAGCCGTTCCATGCGCTCCTCGTACTCGATCCCGTCGGCCTTCATCGCGCCGACCGCCATGCCGCGTTCCTTGTTCTGCTGCGCGGCGAGGATCTGGCGCGGGTCGTCGAGGGTCGACTCGACGACGGAGACCATGTCGAGGGCGTAGGAGGGGGACTCCGGGTCCAGCAGGTCGAAGGAGGCCAGCGCGAAGGTGGACAGCGGCTGGTTCAACGCGAAGTCCTGCTGGAGGTCGACGGTGAGCCGGATGGTGCGGCCCTCGGCGTCCGGGGTGTCGAGCTTCTCGACCACGCCGCCGTCCAACAGCGAACGGTAGATCGCGATCGCCCGGCGGATGTGCCGCAGCTGCGCCTTGCGGGGCTCGTGGTTGTCCTCCAGCAGGTGGCGCATCGCCTTGAAGGCGTCGCCCGGTCGGGCGATCACCGACAGCAGCATGATGTTGGTGACCTTGAAACGGGAGGTCAGCGGTTCCGGGTCGGCGGCGATCAACTTTTCGAACGTGGTGTCCGACCAGGCCACGAAGCCCTCGGGGGCCTTCTTGCGGACCACCTTGCGGCGCTTCTTCGGGTCGTCGCCGGCCTTCGCCAGGGCCTTCTCGTTCTCGATGACGTGCTCGGGCGCCTGCGCGACCACGAATCCGGCCGTGTCGAAGCCCGCCCGGCCGGCGCGGCCGGCGATCTGGTGGAACTCGCGGGCGCGCAGCGTGCGGACCCGGCTGCCGTCGTACTTGGTGAGGGCGGTGAACAGCACGGTGCGGATCGGCACGTTGACGCCGACGCCGAGGGTGTCGGTGCCGCAGATGACCTTCAGCAGACCGGCCTGCGCCAGCTTCTCGACGAGACGCCGGTACTTGGGCAGCATGCCGGCGTGGTGCACGCCGATGCCGTGGCGGACGTAGCGGGAGAGGTTCTGGCCGAACTTCGTGGTGAAACGGAAGTTGCCGATCAGCTCCGCGATCCTGTCCTTCTCCTCGCGGGTGCACATGTTGAT
The DNA here is from genome assembly GCF_042887545.1 of Streptomyces sp. NPDC057939. Lineage (NCBI taxonomy): Bacteria > Bacillati > Actinomycetota > Actinomycetes > Kitasatosporales > Streptomycetaceae > Streptomyces > Streptomyces sp. NPDC057939. The sequence continues at coordinate 92,432 of NZ_JBHVPG010000019.1, read as the reverse complement.
GCTCATCAGCGACTGTGCCCGCTCGACCGCCTGGGCCTGCGTGAAGTGCACGATGTACACCGGGGACTGCCGGGTCTCCAGCAGCTCGGTGATGGTGTCGGTGATCGGCGTGGTCACGTACTCGTAGGACAGCGGGACCGGTCGGGTCGCCGAACGGACCACGGAGGTGGGCCGGCCGGTGCGCCGGGTCAGGTCCTCCTCGAACCGCTTCATGTCGCCGAGGGTGGCCGACATCAGGACGAACTGGGCCTGCGGGAGCTCCAGCAGCGGGATCTGCCAGGCCCAGCCGCGGTCCGGCTCCGCGTAGAAGTGGAACTCGTCCATGACGACCTGGCCGATGTCCGCGTACTTGCCGTCGCGCAGGGCGATGGAGGCCAGCACCTCGGCGGTACAGCAGATCACCGGGGCGTCGGCGTTCACGGAGGCGTCGCCGGTGAGCATGCCGACGTTCTCGGTACCGAACAGCTTGCACAGGTCGAAGAACTTCTCCGACACCAGCGCCTTGATCGGGGCGGTGTAGAAGGTGACCTTGTCCTGGGCCAGCGCCGTGAAGTGGGCGCCCGCCGCGACGAGGCTCTTGCCGGAACCGGTCGGGGTGGAAAGGACCACGTTCGCCCCGGAGACGACCTCGATCAGTGCCTCCTCCTGCGCCGGGTACAGGGTGATGCCCTGGTCCTCCGCCCACGAGGAGAAAGCCTCGAAGAGGGCGTCGGGGTCGGCGTTCGGCGGGAGCTGATCAATGAGGGTCACACCCCCCATCTTGCCTGGCTTCACCCCGGATCCGGGAACCGGCGGACAAGAGGAAGATCACCGCCGGTACGCTGGGCCGTCCGGGCGGCCCGATCGACTTCCTCAACAGGGCCCCATCACCGAGGTACCGGGGCGGGGAACGAGCATGATGGGTCCGGCGCACTCATTGTCGGGAGCAGCGGCCTGGCTGGGGGTGGGCGCCGCCGCGGCGGCCGCCGGGCACCCGATGCCCTGGCCGGTCCTCGTCGTCGGCGCGCTCATCTGCGCGGGCGCGGCCCTGGCTCCCGACCTCGACCACAAATCGGCGACGATCTCCCGCGCCTTCGGCCCCCTCTCCCGGGTCCTGTGCGAGGTCGTCGACAAGATCTCCTACGCCGTCTACAAGGCGACCCGCTCCCCCCGCGACGCCCGCCGCACCGGCGGTCACCGCACCCTGACCCACACCTGGCTGTGGGCCGTCCTCATCGGTGGCGGCTCCTCCGCCCTCGCGGTCACCACCGACCGCTGGGGCGTCCTCGCCCTGCTCTTCGTCCACCTCGTGCTCGCCGTCGAAGGGCTGCTGTGGCGGGCGGCCCGGATGTCGAGCGACGTCCTGGTCTGGCTGCTCGGCGCGACCAGCGCCTGGATCCTGGCCGGGGTCCTCGACCAGCCGGGCAACGGCGCGGGCTGGCTGTTCACCGACCCGGGCCAGGAGTACCTGTGGCTGGGCCTGCCCATCCTGCTCGGCGCCCTGGTCCACGACATCGGTGACGCCCTGACCGTCTCGGGCTGCCCGATTCTGTGGCCGCTGCCGATCGCGGGGAAGCGCTGGTACCCGATCGGCCCGCCGAAGATGATGCGCTTCCGCGCGGGCAGCTGGGTCGAGCTGAAGGTCCTGATGCCCGTGTTCATGCTGCTGGGAGGGGTGGGCGGCGCCGCTGCCCTGAACCTCTTCTAGAAGGCGTCACGGGCGCGGCGTCCCCCCGCCCGGTCCGCCGCGGGCGGGGCCGTCTGTTCAGGCGTGTCCCGGGCGGACATCATGTGCCCCGACGAGCCGTCGGAGCCGCCGGCTCGCACGACGTCCGGGGGGACCCATGGGCAGCACCGGCAGGACGATCGGCGCGGGTACGGCGGGGATGCTCCTCGCCGCGCTCGCCCTCGTATCACCCGCGCACGCGGATCCGGGGGCGACAGCCGACGCGGCGCCGGACGGCGCGGCCGCCTGCAGACCCGCGCTGCGCGTGCTGGATTCCCTGCCCGGAGAGGGCGAGGGCAACCCGTGGCTGCACACCGACCAGGTGAACGGCATCGGACCGGCCGGCCTGTCCGTCGGGGTCTCCCGGGGCAAGCCCGCCTACTGGCTCGGCACCGCCGTGCGCGCCGTACCGCTGCCGGCCGGGGCGACCGGGGGCAGCGTCGAAGCCGTCAACCGCCTCGGCCTCATGGTCGGTACCTTCTCCACCCCCACCGGCCCCAAGGCCTTCGCCCACCGGCCGGGGGCACGGGCGGTCACGGTGCTGCCGGGCGGCCAGTACGCGACCGCCGTCAACGACCGGGGCCACGTCGTGGGCCACCGCCGCGACCCCTCGACCGGTACGAGCACCGGCCTCGAATGGTCCGACGGCGCCCTGCGCAGGGAACTGCCCGTCCCTCCCGGGTTCCGTCTCGACGAGGTCACCGGGATCAACAACGCCGGGCGGATCACGGGACACGGATCCGGGCCCACCGGCAACGACGAGGACCCGTACGACATGAACCCGGGCCTGCTCTGGTCCGCCGACATCGCGGCCGCCCCCACCCTGCTCCGGCCGGTCGGCGGCAACTACGAGTACTACAGGCCGCAGGCCATCGACGAGAGCGGCCGGATCGTCGGCCACCGCTGGTACACCCGGGCCATGGAGGACGACCCGCTCGTGTGGAGCGCCCCGTACACCGAGCCGACGTACGCGCCCAGGCTCGCCGGCAGCACCAGCGGCACCTTCGAGGACATCAGTCCCCGCACCGGGGTCGCGGTCGGCCTCGCCACCACCTACAACCCGCCCGAGGACACGGTCGTCCGGGCCCAGTACCGGTCCGGGAACGGCCCGATGCGCGCCCTGCGCGGACTCACCGCCACCGGCTACGCCGCCGCGCACGCCGTCGGCGACGACGATCGGGTGGGCGGGGTCGCGCTGGACACCGGGAACGTGGCCCGTCCCGTCGTGTGGACGTGTGCGGGCCGGCAGGCGTACGAGCCCGCCGCGACGGCCCGGACGCGAAACCGCGGCTGACGGACGGCGGGCGGGCGGGCGGACGCGCCGAACGGCCGGGACCGTCCCGAGGTCCCGGCCGTCCGGCCGCGCCGCCGCCCTCCCGGAGGGCCGCTCAGCCGTGCCAGGAACGCCACAGGGCCGCGTACGCCCCGTCGGCCGCAACCAGCTCGTCGTGCGAACCGAGCTCGCTGATCCGGCCCGCCTCGACCACCGCGATCACGTCCGCGTCGTGCGCGGTGTGCAGGCGGTGGGCGATCGCGATGACCGTCCGGCCGTCCAACACCCGGGCCAGCGAACGCTCCAGGTGCCGGGCGGCACGCGGGTCCAGCAACGAGGTGGCCTCGTCCAGCACCAGGGTGTGCGGGTCCGCCAGGACCAGCCGGGCCAGCGCGACCTGCTGGGCCTGCGCCGGCGTCAGCGCGCTGCCGCCCGAGCCGACCTCGGTGTCCAGCCCGGACCCCAGGGACCGGGCCCAACCGTCGGCGTCCACCGCTCCCAGTGCCGCCCACAGTTCGGCGTCCTGCGCGCCCGAGCGCGCGAGGCGCAGGTTGTCCCGGAGCGAACCCACGAACACGTGGTGTTCCTGGTTGACCAGGGCCACGTGCTCGCGCACCCGCTCCGCCGGCATTCCCGACAGCCGCGCGCCGCCCAGCGTCACCTCGCCGGTCCGGGGCGCGTAGATGCCCGCCAACAGGCGGCCCAATGTGGACTTGCCCGCGCCCGAAGGGCCGACCAGCGCCATCCGGGTGCCCGGAGGCACGGACATCGAGACGCGGTGCAGGACGTCCACGCCCTCCCGGTAGCCGAAGTGGACCTCGTCGGCGCGGACTTCGCGGCCCTCCGGGGAGAGCCCGCCGTCGCCCGCCGCCGGCTCGATCTCGTGGACGCCCACCAGCCGGGCCAGCGACACCTGGGCGATCTGCAGCTCGTCGTACCAGCGCAGGATCAGGCCGATCGGATCGACCATCATCTGCGCCAGCAGGGCGCCCGTGGTCAGCTGCCCCACCGACATCCAGCCCTGGAGGACGCAGTAGCCGCCGATCATCAGCACCGAACCGAGGATCGTCACGTAGGTGACGTTGATGACGGGGAAGAGGACCGTCCGGAGGTAGAGGGTGTACCGCTCCCAGGCCGTCCATTCCTTGATCCGCCGCTCCGAAAGGGCGATCCGGCGCCGTCCCAGGCGGTGCGCCTCGACGGTCCGGCCGGCGTCGACCGTCTCGGTGAGCACCGCCGCGACCGCCGCGTAACCGGCCGCCTCCGAGCGGTACGCGGAAGGCGCCCGCCTGAAGTACCAGCGGCAGCCGATCACCAGCACGGGAAGCGCCACCAGCGCGGCCAGTGCCAGCGGCGGCGCGGTCACGGCGAGGGCCCCGAAGAGCAGTCCGGCCCACACCACGCCGATGGCCAGCTGCGGCACGGCCTCGCGCATCGCGTTGGCCAGCCGGTCGATGTCCGTGGTGATGCGGGACAGCAGGTCGCCCGTGCCGGCCCGCTCCAGGACGCCCGGCGGCAGGCCGACCGAGCGGATCAGGAAGTCCTCGCGCAGGTCGGCCAGCATCTCCTCGCCGAGCATCGCCCCGCGCAGCCGTACCAGCCGCACGAAGCAGGTCTGGACGACCAGGGCCAGCGCGAACAGCAGCCCCACGCGCTCCAGGTGGAGGTCGCGCGCCCCCGCCGAGAGGTCGTCCACGACCCGGCCCAGCAGGTACGGGCCGACCATGGAGGCGATCACCGCGACGGCGTTGACCGTCACCAGGATCACGAAGGCCCGCCGGTGGCGCAGGAACAGGCCGCGCACATAGCCCCGTACGGTCGCCGACGAGCCCACGGGCAGCGTCGCGGCCGTCTCGGGGGCCGCCGGATCGTACTCCGGTGGCGCCACGCCGATCATGCGGATTCCTCGATCTCTGTGAGTGCTTCTTCCAACCCGGCCATCGCGGTTTCGGGCCGGCGGGGCCGCTCGGGCCCGTCGGGTTCGCGGGTCACGACCGCCCGGTAGCGCGGTTCGTCCCGCAGCAGTTCGCGGTGCGTGCCCGCGGGCAGGGCGCGGCCCTCATGGACGAGCACCACCCGGTCGGCCCGGTCCAGGAGCAGCGGCGAGGACGCCAGGACCACCGTGGTCCGCCCCGCGCGCAGGGCCGAGATCCCGTCGGCGATCCGCGCCTCGGTGTGCGAGTCGACGGCCGAGGTCGGCTCGTCCAGCACCAGCACCTCCGGGTCGGTGACCAGCGACCTGGCCAGCGCGAGGCGCTGGCGCTGCCCGCCCGACAGGGACCGGCCGCGTTCGGTGACGCGGGCGTCCATCGGGTCGGTGACCCCGTCGGGCGCCGACTGGAGCAGGGCCTCCAGGACGTCCCCGCACTGCGCCGCCGCCAGTGCCGCCGCGGGCTCCACGGCCCCCGAGGCCGGCACGTCGAACAGTTCGCGCAGCGTCCCGGACAGCAGCACCGGATCCTTGTCCTGTACGAGGACCAGCGTGCGCGCCGTGTCCAGCGCGAGGTCGTCCAGCGCGACCCCGCCGAGCAGCACCGAGGGTTCCCCGGTCGCGACGTCCGCCGGTACGGGCTGTCCCCCGAGGCGTTCGGCCAGGCGGCCCGCCACGTCCGGGTCCCCGCACACGACGGCCGTGAGCCTGCCCGCCGGAGCCAGCAGTCCCGTTTCCGGGTCGTACAGGTCGCCGCCCGGAGCGGGAGCGTCCGGAACATCGGCGGTCGCGCCCGCGCCCCGGCCCGTGTCCGTCCCGGTGCCGGTCACCGGGGCGGTCTCCGCCTCGGCGTCCGTGCGCGTCAGCGACAGCACCCTCGCCGCCCGCTGGGCGGAGGGACGCGAGAAGGAGTAGGCCATGGCGATCTCCTCCACGTTCCTGAGCGGGTACAGCATCAGGGACACGGCGCTGAACACGGCGACGAGCTCACCGATGTCCAGTCGCCCGGCCAGTACGAGGGAGGAGCCGTACCAGACCACCGTGATGAGCAGCAGGCCCGGCAGGAACACCTGGATCGCCGAGATCAACGCCCACATCCGGGCGCTGCGCACGGCGGCGGACCGCACCTCCTGGGAGGCCTCGCGGTAGCGGCCGAGGAACAGTTCCTCGCCGCCGATGCCCCGCAGCACCCGCAGGCCCGCGACGGTGTCGGAGGCGAGTTCGGTGGCCCTGCCCGCCTTCTCGCGCTGGAAGTCGGCGCGCCGGGTGGCCCGGGGGAGCAGCGGCAGCGACGCGAGCGCCAGCACCGGCATGCCCACGGCCACGACCACGCCGAGGGCCGGGGCGTAGACGACCAGGCCCACGCAGACGAGCACGATGGCCAGGGCGGCAGCGAGGAACCGGGAGACGGCCTCCACGAACCAGCCGATCTTCTCGACGTCACCCGTGGAGACGGCGACGACCTCACCGGCGGCGACCCGGCGGGTCAGGGCGGCGCCGAGCTCGGCCGTCCGGCGTGCGAGCAGTTGCTGCACGCGGGCAGCGGCGGTGATCCAGTTGGTGACGGCCGTGCGGTGCAGCATCGCGTCGCCCAGCGAGATGGCGATGCCGAGCAGCACGATCACCGCGCCGACGAGCAGCAGCCGCCGGCCGTCGCCCTTGACCACGGCCTCGACCCCGAATCCCACCGCGAACGGCAGGCCGGCGATGCCGCAGTGGTGCAGGAGGCCCCAGCCCAGGCTCTTTGCCTGTCCGCCGAGTTGCCCCCTGCCGAGCCACAGCAGGAAACGGGGGCCGGAACGGGCGTCCGGTACCCCGGGATCCGGATACGGAAGATCGCTGATCTGCATGACGCCCCATGACTGGTCGAGTGGTTCAAGCCACGCAAGGTTCGCCTTTCCGGGCAGGCCCGGGCAATCGATTTTCCCGCCCGGAGCGGGGTGCGGAAGGGGTCCCTCCCGCACCGGGGCGCGCACTCCGGCGCACCCTGGGGGAGCGCGGGGCCCGGTCCGTTCAGGGGCGGGTGGCCCGTTCCAGTTCGAGCAGGACCGAGTAGTAGCTCCGACCGGTGGCCCGGTCCATGCCCACCTCGCACATCCGGTTCGCCGACAGGTGCGCGTCGAACGGTCGCGCCACCACCTCCCGCGCCTCCGGGGCCGTGGCGGCGGCCGTCAGCTCCGGGTGGAGCATGCCGCGATCGCCCGCGAAGGCGCAGCACCCGAGGTCGTCCGGGACCACGACCTCCTCGGCGCAGGCCTCGGCCACCGTCCGCAGCTGCGCCTCGTCGTCGAGGTGCCGCATCGAGCAGGTGGGGTGCAGTACGGCCGAGCCCACGGTCCGGCGGACCTCCAGGCGGGGCAGCAGTTCCTCCGCCGCCCAGACGACCGAGTCGACGATCCGCAGCCCGGCATGGAGCTCGCGGTTGTCGTCGGTCAGGTACGGGACCACCTCGTGGGCGATGCCGAGCGTGCAGGACGAAGCGTCGACCACCAGCGGGAGCAGGCCCCCGGCGGTCCAGCCCCAGGCGGCCTCGACGATCCGGTTGGCCATCACCCGGTTGCCGGCCTCGTAACCCTTGGAGTGCCAGATCGTCGCGCAACAGGTGCCCGTCACGTCGTCCGGGATCCACACGGGCCTCCCGGCCCGTTCCGACACCGCCACCACGGCCTCGGGCAGGGACGGGCCGGGGCGCCCGTCCGGGCCGCCGAAGATCCGGTTGACGCAGGCCGGGTAGTACACGGCGGTCGCGGTGACCCGGTCGGTCGCGGGCAGCCGGCGGGCGGCGGCCCCCGGGATCTGCGGCAGCCATTCGGGGATCAGGTCCGGGCGCACGGTCTTGCGCGCGGCGGCCGTCACCGCCCCCAGCACCCGGTCGGATACCGCGTCCGGGAGCGCGCCGGCGGCGGCCACGGCCAGCCGGGCGGCCGCCTCCACGCCGCGGAACCGCCGGGCCGCCAGGGCCGCGGCCCGTTCCTCGCGCGGGCTGTGCCGACGGTGGCGGAAGTCCTTCATCAGCGCACCGGTGTCGATGCCGACGGGGCAGGCGATCCTGCAGGTGGAATCGCCGGCGCAGGTGTCGACGGCGTCGTAGCCGTACGACCCGAGCAGCCCGTCGAGCACGGGGGAGCCGGGCTCCTGCCGCACCATCTCGCGGCGCAGCGCGATCCGCTGGCGGGGCGTCGTCGTCAGGTCCTCGCTGGGGCAGGTCGGTTCGCAGAACCCGCACTCGATGCAGGGGTCGGCGACCGCCTCCACCCGCGGGATCGTCTTCAGGCCGCGCAGGTGGGCCCGCGGATCCCGGTCGAGGAGGACGCGCGGGGCGAGGATGCCGTCCGGGTCGACGATCCGCTTGGTGCGCCACATCAGTGCCGTGGCCTCGGGACCCCACTCCAGCTCCAGGAAGGGGGCCATGTTGCGGCCCGTGGAGTGCTCGGCCTTCAGAGAGCCGTCGAACCGCTCCACGGTGAGTCGGCAGAACGCCTCCATGAACGCCGCGTACCGGTCGACGTCGGCGGGCTTCGCGGCGTCGAAGGCGAGCAGGAAGTGCAGGTTGCCGTGCGCCGCGTGACCGGCGACGGCCGCGTCGAAGCCGTGCTCCTCCTGGAGGGCCAACAGCGCCTCGCAGGCCTCGGCCAGCCGTGACGGCGGCACGGCGAAGTCCTCGGTGATCAGGGTGGTGCCCGGGGGCCTCGCGCCCCCGACGGCGGTGACGAAGGCCTTGCGGGCCTTCCAGTAGCCGGAGATCGTCCTCGGATCGCAGGTGAATGCGTTCGTCACCGAGGGGACCGGCGCCACGAGGTCCAGCGCCGGCAGCACGGCGGCCGCGCGCCGCTCCAGGACCGCGCGGCCCGCCGCGTCCGGAGCCCGGAACTCCACGAGCAGGGCGGCCGTTTCCTTGGGCAGGCGCGCCCAGTCGGCGGGCACCCCCGCGACGCTGACGGACGCGCGCAGCGTGTTGCCGTCCATCAGCTCGACGGCGAGTGCGCCGGCCTCGTTGAACAGCGGGACGGCGGCCGCCGCGGCGGGCAGCGAGGGGAAGAAGAGCAGGGCGCTCGTCAGCTCGCGGTCGAGCGGAACGGTGTCGAAGACGACTTCGGAGATGAAGCCGAGGGTGCCTTCCGAGCCGACCATCAGACCGCGCAGGATCTCCACGGGCGTGTTGCCGTCGAGGTAGGCGTCCAGTCGGTACCCGGTGGTGTTCTTGATCTCGTACTTGGCGCGGATCCGGGCGACGAGCGCCGGATCGGCCTCGATCTCCGCCTTCACGGCCATCAGGCCGTGGCACAGGGCCGGCTCCGCGCGGGCCAGCTCCTCGTCCGCGAGCGGGTCGGCGGTGTCCACGACGGTGCCCGTCGGCAGGACGACGGTGAGAGAGGAGAGGGTGCGGTACGAGTTCCTGGTGGTCCCCGCGGTCATGCCGGAGGCGTTGTTCGCGACGACGCCGCCGACGGTGCAGGCGATGGCACTGGCGGGGTCGGGCCCCAGGATCCGGCCGTGCCGGGCGAGCGCGGCGTTGGCCCGCAGCACGGTGGTGCCCGGCCCGATGCGTGCCCGCAGGCCGTCTTCGAGGACCTCGACGCCCGTCCAGTGGCGGCGCACGTCGACCAGGATGTCCTCGCCCTGGGCCTGGCCGTTGAGGGAGGTCCCGGCCGCGCGGAAGACCACGTCCCGCTGTTTGCCGTGGGCGTACGACAGGACGGCAGAGATGTCGTCGATGTCCTCGGCGACCACCACGACCTGCGGCACGAACCGGTAGGGCGAGGCGTCGGTGGCGTAGCGGACCAGGTCGGAGACCTTCCACAGGACCTTCTCCGGGCCCAGCAGCTCGGTCAGCTCCGCACGCAGGGCGCCGGGGGTGCCGGCGGCCGACCGGTCCGGCACCCGATCGGGGGCGGGACCGGCGGTGCCGTTCGGGCGCAGGGCGCCGGGTTTCGGTTCCAGCAGCGGCATGTGCGACCCCTCGTCCGTCTCGGCGGCGCCCCGCGGAGCCGCCGCCCCGGCGCCGGAGAGCGCGGATCAGCAGGGGCGCTCCGCCGGGACGTCCGCCAGTGCGTTCAGCAGGCCGCCGAGCACCTCGCGCTGTTCGGCGGTCAATGGAGCCAGGATCTCCTCCGCGGCGTCGGTTCGCGCGTTGCGCAGACGGCGCAGCGTGGCGCGGCCGGTTTCGGTGAGCTCGATCCGGATGACGCGGCGGTTCGCCGGGTCGGGTGCCCGGCGGACGCAATCGGCCGCTTCCAGGCCGTCCACGAGGGTGGTCACGGCACGCGGCACGACCTCCAGACGCGCGGCGAGATCGGCCATCCGGGGCGGTAGGTCGCCGTCGTGGTGGGCGACGAGGCGCAGCAGTCGGCCCTGGGCGGGGGTGATCCCGAGCGGCTCCATCTGGCGTTTCTGTATGCGGTGGAGCCGCCGCGTCAGACGCAGCAGCTGCTCGGCGAGGACGCCGCCCGTGGTGTCGCTCTCGGAACCGGTGCTCATACTGGGAACAGTACCAGGACCGGATTCATTGTGAGCATAGGTAACAATGAGCTAAGCTCATCGGAGTCTCGTCAGAAGGAGGCCCATGCGCCCCGAAGAACCGAACTGGACACCATCGAACGAAGCCCTCGACCCCACCCGCCCCGGCCCCGCCGAACGCCCGCGCGAGCTGCGCCGGATCGTCGGGCTCTTCCGGCCCTACCGCGGCCGGCTCGCCGTCGTCGGCTCCCTGGTGGCCGCCTCCTCGCTGGTCGGCGTCGCCTCGCCGTTCCTGCTCAAGGAGATCCTCGACGTCGCGATACCCGAGGGCCGCACCGGCCTGCTGAGCCTGCTCGCCCTGGGCATGATCCTCACCGCGGTCGTCACCAGCGTGTTCGGCGTCCTGCAGACCTACATCTCCACCACCGTCGGCCAGCGCGTCATGCACGACCTGCGCACCGCCGTCTACGCCCAGCTCCAGCGGATGCCGCTGGCCTTCTTCACCCGCACCCGCACCGGCGAGGTGCAGTCCCGCATCGCCAACGACATCGGCGGCATGCAGGCGACGGTCACCTCCACGGCGACCTCCCTCGTGTCGAACCTGACGGCCGTGATCGCCTCCGTCGTCGCGATGCTCGCGCTCGACTGGCGGCTCACCGTCGTCTCCCTGCTCCTCCTGCCCGTCTTCGTGTGGATCAGCCGACGGGTCGGGCACGAACGCAAGCGGATCACGACGCAGCGGCAGAAGCAGATGGCCGCCATGGCCGCCACGGTCACCGAGTCCCTCTCGGTCAGCGGGATCCTGCTCGGCCGCACGATGGGCCGCTCGGAATCCCTCACCGCCGCCTTCTCCGACGAGTCGGAGAAGCTGGTCGGGCTCGAAGTGCGCTCCAGCATGGCCGGTCGCTGGCGCATGTCCACCATCGGGATCGTCATGGCCGCGATGCCGGCGCTCATCTACTGGGCGGCCGGACTGGCCCTGCAGACGGGTGCGCCCTCCCTGTCCGTCGGTACCCTCGTCGCCTTCGTCACCCTCCAGCAGGGCCTCTTCCGACCCGCGGTGAGCCTGCTGTCGACCGGCGTGCAGATACAGACCTCCCTCGCCCTGTTCGCCCGGATCTTCGAGTACCTCGACCTGCCGGTGGACATCACCGAGAAGGCGGACCCGGTCCGGCTGGAGCGGGCGAGGGGCGAGATCCGGCTGGAGGACGTGCACTTCGAGTACGAGGCCAAGAGCGGCCCGACGCTCACGGCGATCGACATCACGGTTCCGGCGGGCGGCTCCCTCGCCGTGGTCGGTCCGACCGGCTCGGGCAAGAGCACCCTCAGCTATTTGGTGCCGCGGCTGTACGACGTCACCGGCGGCCGGATCGCCCTCGACGGGGTGGACGTGCGCGACCTCGACTTCGACTCGCTGGCCCGCTCCATCGGCGTGGTCTCCCAGGAGACCTACCTCTTCCACGCCACCGTCGCCGACAACCTGCGCTTCGCCAAGCCGGACGCCACCGACGAGGAGATCGTCGAGGCGGCCCGCGCCGCACAGATCCACGACCACATCGAGTCCCTGCCCGACGGCTACGAGACGCTCGTCGGCGAACGGGGCTACAGGTTCTCCGGGGGCGAGAAGCAGCGCCTGGCCATTGCCCGGACCATCCTGCGCGATCCGCCGGTGCTCATCCTCGACGAGGCCACCAGCGCCCTCGACACCCGGACGGAACACGCGGTGCAGCAGGCCATCGAGGACCTGTCCCGCGGGCGCACCACCATCACCATCGCGCACCGCCTCTCCACCGTCAGGGACGCCGACCAGATCGTGGTCCTGGACGGCGGCCGCATAGCCGAGCGCGGTACGCACGAGGAACTGATCGGCGCCGACGGCCGCTACGCCGCACTGGTCCGGCGCGACCGGGACGCGGCGCTGACCCCCGCCCCCGCGCTGGTCGCGGCCGCAGGGGCGAACCAGGCGGGCAGGGGCTCCGCCGAGGAACAAGCGCCCACTCCGGTGAACGTGTGATCATCTGACCGGTGCGGGGTGGAATGCCGGGAATGCCGCACCCCGGCGGTTAGCGTGCGCGTATGCGTCTTGAGTACCGGCAGCCACAGCGCCGCCCCCGGCTCACTCGCCGGGGCCGTCTCGCCTTCTTCCTCGGCACGCTGATCGCGCTGGGGGTGGCGGTCCTGCTCCCGCTGTTCCCCCGTGCGCAGCCGCCCGAGAAGCCGCGTCAGCTGGCGATCCCCGAAGGATGGCGGGCCCCGCAGGTCTACACCGCGGTCGACCGCGCGCTCGGGCTCCCGGCCGGCTCCACCAAGGCGGCCGTGCCCACGGCCGGGCTGGAGTTGCCCCCGGAGGCCAAGGGGAACCCGGAGGGCTACCTCTTCCCGGCGACGTACCCGGTGACCTCGAAGACCACCCCGGGCACGCTGCTCGCGTACATGGTGCGCACGGCCAACCAGAAGCTCGCCACGAAGGCCGTCGCCGACGGCGGCAGGGCGCACGGCATGACCCCCTACCAGACGGCCACCCTCGCCAGCATCATCGAGGCGGAGGCGGACACCCCCGCGGACATGGGGAAGGTCGCGCGGGTGGTGCACAACCGGCTCGCGAAGTCGATGCCGCTCCAGATGGACTCCACCATCAACTACGCGCTCAACCGCACCACGGTCGACACCAAGCTCAGCGACACCCGGATCGACCACCCGTTCAACACGTACGAACGCCAGGGCCTGCCCCCCACCCCGATCGACAGTCCCGGCCTGCGGGCCATGGCCTCGGCGGTCGCACCCACCCCGGGGGACTGGCTGTTCTTCGTCACGGTCAAGCCCGGGGACACCCGGTTCTCCGCGACGTACGAGGAGCACAAGAAGCACGTCGCGGACTTCAACCGGCTGCGGGCCGCGGCGGGCCCGCCGGCCGCCGGTGATGCCGCGACCCCGGCCGCCCGAGGGGCCCGTCCACCGGCCGTCCGCGAGACCTCGACCCCGGCCGCCCGCGGCGCCTCCTCCCCGGCCGCGCGGACCACCTGAGCCCCGCCGCCGACCCGACTCCCCGCTCCTCCTGCGCTACCCGCCGGCCGCGGCCGGTTCCGGGGCTCGGGTCAGCAGCCTGCGGATCTCGCGGACCGCGGCGCCGCCCGCGCGGTTGGCGCCGATCGTCGAGGCCGAGGGGCCGTAGCCGACCAGGTGGATCCGCTCGTCGCGGACCACCCTCGTGCCCTCGACCCGGATGCCGCCGCCGGGCTCGCGCAGCCGCAGCGGCGCCAGGTGGTCGAGGGCGGCCCGGAAGCCGGTGGCCCACAGGATCACGTCGGCGTCCACGCGCCGGCCGTCGCCCCACGCGACTCCGGACGCGGTGATCCGGTCGAACATCGGGAGCCGCTCCAGCACCCCGGAGTCCAGTCCGGCCCGGACGGCGTCGGTGAGCGCCAGTCCGGTCACGCCGACCACGCTCCGCGGCGGCAGCCCCCGACGGACCCGTTCCTCCACGCGCGCCACCGCCTCCCGGCCCTCGGCCTCGCCGAAGGCGCCGTCCCGGAAGACGGGCGGCCGGCGGGTGACCCAGGTGGTTTCCGTCGCGGTCCCGGCGATCTCCAGCAGGTGCTGGACCGCCGAGGTGCCCCCGCCCACGACCACCACGCGGGCCCCGGTGAACTCCTGGGGTCCCGGATAGTTCGCCGTGTGCAGTTGGCGCCCCCGGAACAGCTCCTGGCCGGGGTGGCGGGGCCAGAACGGCCGGTCCCAGGTGCCGGTGGCGTTGATCAGGGCGCGCGCCGACCAGGTGCCCGCCGAGGACTCCACCAGGAGCCGTCCCGACGTTTCCCCGCGCACCGCCGAGACGTCCACGGGGCGGCGTACGCGCAGGTCGAAGCGGTCCTCGTAGGCGGCGAAGTACGCGCCGATCACCTCGGAGGAGGGCCGCGACGGATCGGCGCCGGTCAGTTCCATGCCCGGCAGCGCGTGCATCCCGTGCACCTTGCCGTAGGTCAGCGTGGGCCACCGGAACTGCCAGGCCCCGCCGGGGCGCGGCGCGTGGTCCAGCACCACGTGGTCGATGCCGGCCCGGGCCAGGTGGTAGGCGCTGGACAGGCCCGCCTGACCGGCGCCGACGACCACGACGTCCACCTCTGCCGGTGCTTCCGCGTACCGCGCCATTTCGTTCACGGTTCTACCAACTCCGGTCGTCCACCGGATCTTCCCGCCCGCAGCGGCGCACCCGCGGCCCGGGGCCGTACGGAGAGCGCCGCGGGCGGGGCCGGAAACGCGGCCCGACCCGCCCGCGGCGAGGAAGAACGTCCGACGGGCCGCCGGGTGGCGGACCGTCGGGAGGCGGTGCGGTCAGGCCGAATCCCTGATCCACGCCGCCAGTTGTTCCGGGGTGGTCGACGGGTCCGCCACCAGGGTGGCGAGCTCGTCCTCCCGGAAGGTGGCCGTGGTGACGGCCGGGCAGCGGTGGCACGCGTCCACGCCCGTCTGCTGCCACCACTGGCACCGGTTGCGGAGGTGGCACCGTGGGACCGCACGCGCGTCCGGGTCGGCCGCGGGCAGGGCCAGGACGCGCTCCACCAGCGCACAGTCGTCGCCCCGCCGGTTCACGCAGGCGGAGACGCAGTGCGAGGCGAAGCGCAGGACCCGCGTCGGCTCGATCCCGTCCGGGAGGGTCGAGAGGACTTCCGGCGCCGGGACCGGGTCGGCGAGGTACACCACCCGGCCGTCGGCCGCCGAACGGACGCCGAGGACGACGGACTCGGGAGCCCCGGCCTCGCCGCTCGGACACCAGGTCGGCGCGGTGGCCGAGGTCTGCTCGCTACCCACGGTGCTCACCGTCCCGTCAGCCTTCGACCGCGTCGTACGAGGCGAGCACCTCACGGCCGACGGGGCCGCCGATGGTGCCCTGGAGTCCGAGGGCCTGCTCGTGCGCCACCGCCTGCGCGAGGTTCTCGTGCAGTTGCTCCACGGAGGTGATCCGCGCGCTGCCGGACGAGGCGCCGCCGGCCGCGTTCGCCGCCCCGACCGCCGTGATCGCGATCCCCGCGGCCATCACGACCGCGGCGCCGCCGGCCGCCAGTTTGTTCTTCTTCATTTCCATCGAGCCCTTTCCTGGTCCGGGGCGGCGCGCTGTCCCGCCGCCGAGGCCCGAGACTAGGAGCGGATTTCGGACCGGAGGGGCAGTTCCCGGGGCAGTTCCGACGGCCGCCCGAGTCCGCCGCGGCGCCCGCCCGCGTGGCCCGCCCGCCTCCACGGCCCGGCAGCGGCCTTTCAGCGCGCGCGGACCGTCGCCTGGACCGGCCCCACCGGCTGGAGGGTGAGCCCCGGGAACACCTTCGCCGGTTCCGGCCCCGTGTCGAGGTGGAAGCGCTGCCCCAGCACCGCCAGCACGAGCGCCGCCTCGACCAGCGCGAACCGCGCCCCCAGGCAGGCGCGCGGTCCACCGCCGAACGGGATCCAGGCGTGCTCGGGCACCGGCCTCGGGGCGTCCGGGTCCCACCGCTCGGGCCGGAAGGCCAGCGGGTCGGGGAACCAGCGGCTGTCGCGGTGCAGTGACCAGGGGCTCGTCCACACCGACGTCCCGGCCGGCACCGGCCGCCCGCCGAGCCGCGCGCCCTCGGTGGCCACCGCCGAGATCAGCCAGATCGGCGGGTAGATCCGCAGGGCCTCCTTGACCACCTGCCGGGTCCAGGGCAGCCGGGTGTAGTCCTCGTACGTCGGCAGCCGCCCGCCGAGCACCCGGTCCAGTTCCTCCGACAACCTGGCCCTCGCGTCGGGTGTCGTCGACAACAGCTGCCAGGCCCAGGTCAAGGTGGTGGAGGTGGTCTCGTGGCCGCCGATGTAGAGCGTGACGGCCTCGTCCCGCAGTTCGGTGCGCGACAGCGGCTCCCCGTGCGGGTCGCGGGCCGCGAGCAGCCGGCTCAGCAGGTCGTCGCGGTCCTCGCCGGCCGCCGCGGCCGCCTCGTGCTCCCGTACGACGTGCTCGATCTCCCGGTCGAGGACGGCCACCGCCGTGCGCATCCGCCGGCGTCCCGGCGTGCGCACCCACGGGGGCAGGAACAGCGTCAGCCCCCTGAACTCCGCCCCGAGTTCCCGCTGGGCGGTCGCCATGGCGGCGCTGATCGGACCCCCCCGACCGGCCGCGTCACCACCGAACAGGGTGCGCACCGCGATCCGCTGGGTGAGCCCGGCCATCTCCCGGTGGACGTCGACGCGGCTCCCCGGGGTCCAGCCGGAGGCCAGCGCGTCGGCGCACTCGACCATGGTGGCGGCGTACGCGCGCACCTGCCGGGGGCGCACGGCGGGCTGGACCAGTGCCCGCTTGCGCCGCCAGTCGTCCCCGGTGGCGACGACGACACCGTTGCCCAGGAGGCTGCGGAACGCCCAGCCCAGTTCGGTCGGTCGGAAGGTGCCCTCGACGGCGCCGAGCAGTTCGCCGGCGTGCTCGGGCCGGGAGACGAGCACGTTGCGGCGCGGGCCGAGGGCCCACGGCACCCAGTCGCCGTACTCGTCGCGCAGCGACTCGAAGAAGGCCAGCGGATCACGGGCGAAGGCCGGCAGGTTCCCGACGAGGGGCCACCGGCGCGGTCCGCGCTCGGCTCCCGGGGGCAGTGGTATGGCGGTCACGCGGGCATGGTGACAGCGCGTGCCGGAGGTCACCAGGGTCCGTACGCGGGCTCCTGTCAGGCCGCGCCGCGGCCGGCCCCGTGCGCGGTCAGCCAGTCGTGGGCCGCGTCCGCGCTGAACTGCGCCTGGCCGCCCGCGAAGAGCAGGCCCGAGGACGCGAAGGCCGGGTCGGACGCGGTGTCCGCCACGTAGGGGACCGCCACGCAGGCCATGCCGGCCGCGCGGGCGGCCTCCGCGCCGGGCGCCGCGTCCTCGATCACCACGCAGTCGGCGGGCGCGGCGCCCAGCCGGCGGGCCGCCTCCAGGAACACGTCGGGAGCGGGCTTGCCGTGCGCGACCTCCTCGGCGGAGACCACCGTCGTCAGCAGCGCGTCCAGGCCGGTGCCCACCAGGACCGCGTCGATGGCCTCGCGGGAGGAGCCCGAGGCGACGGCCATCGGGACGCCCCGCGCGTGCAGCCGTTCCACGAACCGGCGCATCTCGGGGAAGGCCACGGTCCGGGTGCGGGCCAGCTCCAGGTAGGCGGCGTTCTGCTCCGCGAGCAGCTGGTCGACGGGCGCCGAAAGCCCGTAGCGCTCCTTGAGGATCTCCAGCGTTTCCAGGGTGCCGATGCCGATGAAGCGGGAGTGCTGCTCCCACGTGAAATCGGGGACGCCGTACCGCTCAAGGGTGAGGCGGCCCGATTCGTAGTAGTTCGGCTCGCTGTCCACGAGGGTGCCGTCGAGATCGAATATGACGGAAATCATCCGCTGTGCCCGTCCTGCCGGTCGTGTGCCTGTCCACACCATCCTGTCAGGGTTTGCGCGCTGTCCTGCCCACGGCTTCGACCAGGGGGAGCAGCCGGTGCGCGACCCGTTCGCGCAGCGCCACCTCGGTCCGCGTGCGGACCACGCCCGGCAGCCGGATCAGCTGCTGGATGACGTCCTCCAGGTGTGCGTTGTCCCGGGCCGCGACGCGGGTGAGCAGGTCGCCGCCGCCCGTGATGGAGAAGGCCTCGATGATCTCGGGCACGGCGGCCAACGCGTCGCCGACCTCGTCGAGGTGCCCCTGGGTCACCTCGATGTGCACGAAGGCCAGTACGGGGTGCCCGAGGGCGGCGGGGGAGAGCACCGGACCGGTCCCGGTGATCACCCCGGTCCGTTCCAGTCGGTCCATCCGGGCCTGGAGCGTTCCCCGCGCCACCCCGAGGATCCGGGCGTACTCCCGGACGCTGGTGCGCGGCTGCTCGATCAGCAGGCGCAGGATCCGGGTGTCGAGCTCGTCCACGGCCATGCCGCGACTGTACCAATGGCCCGGTTCATCCGGATTGGCCGCGGCCGTGCCGGAGCGGAGGCCGCGGTAGGAAACCGCTGGTCCGCGCCAGGTACTCGGCGTATCCCGGCCGACCCGCCATGTGCTGCTCCAGCAGCCGTTTCCCGCTTCCCGCGGTCAACAGGTAGGACATCACCAGCGGCGCGACGACGGACACCGCGGCCGCCTGCACCGACCCGGCCGCCACCAGGAAGAGGCCCCACCACACGCAGAAGTCGCCGAAGTAGTTCGGATGCCGGGTCCACGACCACAGGCCCCGGTCCATGATCTTCCCCCGGTTCGCGGGATCCGCCTTGAACCGGGCCAGCTGGTGGTCGCCCACCGCCTCGAAGGTGACACCCGTCGCCCACAGCAGCGTCCCCACGACGGCCAGGGCGAGCGCGGGCGCGCCCGTACCGCCGGTCACGTACGACCCCGCCTGCACCGGCAGCGAGATGAGCCAGACCAGCGCAGCCTGGAGCAGGTGGACCTTGCGCAGCGCGTACAGGTTCCGGTTCCCCGGGGCCCGGGCCAGCATCCGCTCGTACCGCGGGTCCTCGCCGTGACCCCGACTCCGCCACGCGATGTGCGCCGCCAGACGCAGACCCCAGACCACCGTGAGCACCGTCAGGAGCAGACCGCGTCCGACGCCTCCGCCCGACATCGCGTACGTGGCGATCGCCACCGCGGCGAAGGCCGCGCCCCACGCCACGTCGACGACCCGGTGCAGCCCCGTACGGACGCCCACCACGAAGGCCACGAGCATCACGGCGAGGGCCGCCCCCGCCGACACGGCCAGATTGAGCCCGAAGGCGCCCCAGTTCATCGCGTTCCCCCCGCGCCGCCCACCGACATCCCCGCCTGGGGCACGTGCGGCGGCCTCGGCCGGACGGCCGCCCCGCGCAGCCACAGCCGGATCCCGTGGAACCGGATGCCCGCCGCGACGGCCGCCGTCGACCACGGGTGACGCAGCACGGCGCGCAGCACGCCCCGCACGCCCGCCGGACGGCGGCTTCCGCGCACGGTCGCCGTGAGCCCCGCCCCGTCGGAACCGCCCGCCAGTCGCACGCTCAGCGCGAGCTCCGCCCCCGGCTCGGGCATCCGCATCCGGTAGTCACCGTCCATTCCGAGGAAGGGGGAGACGTAGAACTCCTTGGGGATCCCCACCGCCCCCCGCGCGGCTTCCGGGCCCAGGAGGTAGCAGTGCCGGCCGCCGTACGTATTGTGCACCTCGGCGACCACGTGCAGGAGCGCACCGTCGGGGGCCCGGCACCAGTACACCGAGAGCGGGTTGAAGACGAAGCCGAGCACCCGGGCGTGCGCCAGCATCGACACCCGTGCCCCCGCCGGCAGCACGACCCCGCGCGCGGCCAGGAAACGGTCCAGCCCGGCACGGATGCTCGGCTCCCCGCCACCGAAGTGGTCACGGGCCTCGAAACGGGCGAGGACGCGCACCGGCCACGGCAGGCGCGGCGGCTCCGCCAGGTCCACCAGCCACAGGTAGGTGCGGTGCCGCATCCCGTACGAGGGCCCGCCGGCCCGCACGTGCCGGATGTCCGCCTCGTACAGCGCGGCCCTCACCAGCCCACCCCCAACGCGGCCGCAGCCTCGACGCCCGAGCGGCAGCCGTCCTCGTGGAACCCCCACCCGTGGTAGGCCCCGGCGAAGGCCGTCACCGGCCCCGACAGCCCCGGCAGCAGGCGCTGCGCCGCCACCGACTCCGGCGTGTAGACCGGATGCTCGTAGACCATCTCGGCCAGCACGAGATCGGGCCGCACCCGCTCGTCGGCCCCCAGCGTCACCACGTACGGCTCCGGCGCGTCCAGCCCCTGGAGGCGGTTCATGTCGTAGCTGACCTGCACCGGTACCTCCTCGTCCGGGCGGCACGCCGACAACCGGTAGTTCCAGCAGCCCCGGGCGCCCGCCGAGCGCGGCAGCACCGACGCGTCGGTGTGCAGGACCGTCCGGTTGCGGGAGTAGCCGAACGCGCCGAGCACCTCCCGCTCCGCGTCCGTCGGATCGGCCAGCATCCGCAGCGCCTGGTCGGCGTGGACGGCCACGACCACCGAGTCGTACCGGGCCCGCGTCCCGTCCGCGGTGGTGACCAGCACCCCCTCGGGGGTCCGGGCCAGCTCCCGCACCGCGCTGGCCACCCGCACGGCGCCCGCGCCCAGCTCCTCCCGCACCCGTTCCACGTACCGGGCCGAACCGCCCTCGACCGTGCGCCAGCTCGGCGAACCGCCCACCGACAGCAGCCCGTGGTGGGCGAGGAAACGGAACAGGTAGCGGGCCGGGTAGCGCAACGCGGTGCCCGGAGGGCAGGACCACACCGAGGCCACGAGCGGGATCGCGAAGTGCCCGGTGAAGTACGCGCCGAAGCCGCCCCGCTCCAGGAACTCGCCCAGCGTCGGCTCACGGGTCCCCTCGGGCGCGGTCAGCAGCCGCCGGGCCTGCCGGTGGAAGACCGGCACCTGCGCCAGCATCCGCAGGTACGCGGGGCGCAGCGAACCCCCGGGCCGGGCGAACAGCCCCCGAGGCCCCCGAGCGCCCGCGTACTCCAACCCGCAGCCCTCGCAGTGCACCGACAGGCTCATCGTCGTCGGCCGGGTGGCCACGCCCAGCTCGCGGAAGAGCCGCAGCAGGTGCGGGTACGTCCGGTCGTTGTGCACGATGAAACCCGAGTCCACCGACCGGACCTGCCCGTCGGGGCCCTTCACCTCGTGGGTGTGGGCGTGCCCGCCCAGCCGGTCGTCCGCCTCGTACAGCGTCACCTCGTGGCCGCGTGCCAGTACGTACGCCGCCGTCAGCCCCGATACGCCGCCGCCGATCACGGCGGTGCGCGGTCGTCCTCGTTCGCTCATCCCGCTCCCTCCTTCGCCTTCGCCGGTACTTCGGAGCCGGAGGGGGCTCCGGATGTGTCCCGGGCGAAACATCCCGGTTGTCCCCTTGTGCCGCCCACCGGACCCGCCCCGGGCCTGCGGCGCGCATCCGGCGGGTCGGGTCCGCCCGAAACCCGTACGGAAGGCGCGGACGCCGGGTGGGCCGACCGCCCGTCACGACGGGCGCGCCGGGCCGGGACCGGCGACGATGAACCGGCCACGACGGAGGGAAGACGACCATGACCGGACCGCACTGCCTGGTCACCGGGGCCACCGGCTACATCGGCGGCCGCCTGGTGCCCGAACTCCTCGACTCGGGCCACCGCGTCCGCTGCCTGGCCCGGTCCCCGGAACGGCTGCGCGACCACCCCTGGGCGGGCCGGGCCGAGGTCGTGCGCGGCGACGTCACCGACGCCGCGTCGATCGCGTCGGCCCTGCGCGGCATCGACGTCGCCTACTACCTCGTCCACGCCCTCGGCACCGGGCACGACTTCGAGGACCGCGACCGCACCGCCGCCCGGATCTTCGCGGAACAGGCCCGCGCGGCCGGTGTCCGCCGCATCGTCTACCTCGGCGGACTCACCCCGGCCGGGATCCCGCCCCGCGACCTCTCCCCGCACCTGCGCTCCCGCGCCGAGGTCGGCGACATCCTCCTGGCCTCCGGGGTGCCCACCACCGTCCTGCGCGCCGCCGTCATCATCGGCTCCGGCTCGGCCTCCTTCGAGATGCTGCGCTACCTCACCGAACGGCTGCCCGTCATGGTCACCCCCAGCTGGGTCGGCACCCGCATCCAGCCCATCGCCGTCCGCGACGTCCTGCGCTACCTCGTCGGAAGCGCCTCGATGCCGCCCGAGGTCAGCCGGGCCTTCGACGTCGGCGGCCCGGACGTGGTCACGTACGAGGAGATGATGCGCCGCTACGCCACCGTCGCCGAACTCCCCAAACGGCTCATCGTGCGCGTCCCGATGCTGACCCCGAGGCTGTCCAGCCACTGGATCGGCCTGGTCACCCCGGTGCCGAGGGCGCTGGCCCGGCCGCTCGCCGAATCGCTGCGCCACGAGGTGGTCTGCGACGAGCACGACATCGCCGAGTGGGTCCCCGACCCGCCCGGCACGCCCATCGGCTTCGACCGGGCCCTCGACCTGGCCCTCCAGCGGGTCCGGGAGGCCGACGTGACCACCCGCTGGTCCTCGGCGTCCCTGCCCGGCGCCCCCAGCGACCCGCTGCCCACCGACCCCGACTGGGCGGGCGGCAGCCTCTACACCGACCGGCGCGAGATCGCCGTCGGTGCCTCGCCCGCCGCCCTGTGGAAGGTCGTGGAGGGCATCGGCGGGGACAACGGCTGGTACTCCTTCCCGCTGGCCTGGGCCGTACGGGGCTGGCTGGACCGGCTCGTCGGAGGAGTCGGCATCCGACGCGGCCGACGTGACGCGGCCCGGTTGCGGGTCGGCGACTCCCTCGACTTCTGGCGGGTCGAGGAGATCGAACCCGGCCGCCTGCTCCGGCTGCGCGCGGAGATGCGGCTGCCGGGCCTGGCCTGGCTGGAGATGTACGCGGACCCGGCCCCCGACAAGGAGACCGACCGGCGGACCGACGCCGAAACCGGACCGGGCCGGCGCACGCTCTACCGCCAACGGGCCCTGTTCCACCCCCACGGCCTGCTCGGACACATGTACTGGTGGAGCGTCTCCCCCTTCCACTCGATCGTCTTCGGCGGCATGGCCCGCAACATCGCCCGCGCCGCCGAACGCCTCGACGAGGGCTGACCAGCCGATTCGACGCGGCCCCGCCGGGGGGACGGGGCGGCCGGGGGGACGGGCCCGCCGGGCGGCCGGGGCGCCGCCGGACGGCCGTGCCGGCCCCGCGGCCGCCGCCCGTGCATCCGGGAGGCACCCGGCCGCCGAAGAACCGCACGACAAGCCCTGCCCCCCAGCCCGACGCGGAGCCGAGATGAACATCGCGGTGGTTCTCTACACCTCCGACCTGCGCCTGCACGACCATCCTCCGCTGCGGGCCGCCCTCTCCTCCTGCGACCGCGTCGTCCCCTTCTTCGTCCGCGACCGGGCCATCGAGGCCTCCGGCTTCCCCGCGCCCAACCGGCAGGCCTTCCTCGCCGACTGCCTCGCCGACCTCGACGCCGGACTGCGCGAACGCGGGGGCCGGCTGGTGGTCCGCTCCGGGGACGTCGTGGCCGAGGTGTGCGCCCTCGTCCAGGAGGCCGACGCCGACGAGGTGCACATGGCGGCCGGCGTGAGCGCCTACGCCCACGCCCGGGAGGAACGGCTGCGCACCGCCCTCGAAGCACAGGGCCGCCGGCTCTACGTCCACGACACGGTGGTCACCGCCGTCGCGCCCGGTGCCGTGCTCCCGGCCGGATCCGACCACTTCGCCGTCTTCACCCCGTACCTGCGCCGC
The DNA here is from genome assembly GCF_042887545.1 of Streptomyces sp. NPDC057939. Lineage (NCBI taxonomy): Bacteria > Bacillati > Actinomycetota > Actinomycetes > Kitasatosporales > Streptomycetaceae > Streptomyces > Streptomyces sp. NPDC057939. The sequence goes on along the minus strand of NZ_JBHVPG010000019.1, from coordinate 68,874 downwards.
TGGTCGGACCTTCCGCTGCGGGCCCCCGCCCCCGCCCCGCGCGCCGTGCCCGTACCGCCGGACATCGGCTCCGAACCCCTGCCCTCCCGCGGCGACGTCACGGGCACCTCCCCGGGTCTCGCCCGCGGCGGCGAACGTGAGGCCCGCCGCCTGCTGACGCACTGGCTGCGCGCCGGCATCACGCGTTACGAGGACGTCCACGACGACCTCGCGGGCGACGCCACCTCCCGACTCTCCCCGCACCTGCACTTCGGCACCCTGTCGGCCGCCGAGGCCGTCCACCGCTCCCGAGCCGCGGGCGGCTCCGGGGCCGAGGCCTTCGTACGACAGCTGTGCTGGCGCGACTTCCACCACCAGGTCCTCGCCGCCCGCCCCGCCGCCGTCACCGAGGACTACCGGCCCCGCCAGGACCGCTGGCGCACCGGATCCGCCGCCGAGGAGGAGATCCTGGCCTGGAAGGAGGGCCGCACCGGCTACCCCGTCGTCGACGCCGCGATGCGCCAACTGGCCCACGAGGGCTGGATGCACAACAGGGGCCGGCTGCTGGCGGCGAGCTTCCTCGCCAAGACCCTGTACGTGGACTGGCGCACCGGAGCCCGCCACTTCCTGGAGCTGCTCGTCGACGGTGACCTCGCCAACAACCAGCTCAACTGGCAGTGGGTGGCCGGCACGGGCACCGACACCCGACCCAACCGGGTCCTCAACCCCGTGCGCCAGGGCCTGCGTTACGACCCCGAAGGCCGCTACGTCCACCGCTGGGTGCCGGAACTCGCCGGCCTGGCCGCCCCCCGCGTCCACGAACCGTGGCGGCTGACCGGCCTCGAACGGGCCCGGTACGACTACCCGGAGCCGGTGGTGGAGCTCGCCGACGGCCTCGACCGCTTCCGGCGCGGGCGGGACGGGGAGTGAGGGCGCCCCGCGCCGGCCCCGCGTCGTATCGTGAGCCGGTGGACCCCCTGCCGTCGCCCCCGGGCCCCCCGCGGGACCTCCCCGCCGCGGCACTCAGCACCGGCGCCGTCGCCCGGCGCCTCGGGGTCTCCCCGACCACGCTCCGCTCCTGGGAGCGCCGCTACGCCATCGGTCCCGCCCGGCGGGAGGACGGTCGCCACCGTCGCTGGACCCCCGAGGACATCGCCCGCCTCGACCTGATGTGCCGCCTCACCGCGCGGGGCGTGCCCCCGTCCGAGGCGGCCCGGGCCGCGCTCGGCGGAGCCCCCGACGCCTCCGCCGGGACCCCGAGGGCGGCCGCCAACCCGGGCGGGCGCGGCGCCCTCCCCCTCGGGGAGGTGCGGCCGGAGGGCAGGGGGCTCGCGCGGGCCGCCGTACGGCTCGACGCGCCGGCCGTGGCCGAACTGCTGGACGCCGCCCTCGCGGAGCACGGCCTCGTCACCGCCTGGGAGGACATCATCGCCCCGACCCTGCACGCCGTCGGCCGCAAGTGGGCCTCGGCGGGGGAGCGTTACATCGAGGTCGAGCACCTGCTGTCCTGGCACGTCTCCGCCGCGCTGCACCGGATCCGGCCCGCCCCCGGCCGGCCGGGGGCCGCCCCGGTGCTACTCGCGTGCACCCCCGGCGAACTGCACAGCCTGCCGATCGAGGCGCTCGCCGCCGCCCTCGGCGAACGGGGCGTGCCGGTGCGGATGTTCGGCGCGGCCCTGCCCGCCGAGGCCCTGCACGACGCGGTGCGGCGCACGGGCCCCCGCGCCGCCGTGCTCTGGGCCCAGTCCCGGACCACCGCCGACCGGAGCCTGGCCCAATCGGTGGCCGGCATCGAATGGGGGCTGCGCGGCGCCCGCGGTCGATCGACGCTGCTCCTGGCGGGACCGGGTTGGGCGGGCACGCCCACCCCGCGCGGCGAGCGCCTGTTCGGGCTGCGGTCGGGCCTGGACGTCATCTCGGCGCTGGCAGCGGGCCCGGCTCCAGCGACCGGCGCAGCAGGTGCAGAGCCCGCCGCATGTGACTCTTGACGGTCCCCAGCGGAAGCCCGGTGCGGGCGGCGATCTGGGTCTGGCTCAGGTCGGCGTAGAAGGCGAGGCACAGCACGCGCCGCTGCGCCGAGGGCAGCCGGGCCAGCTCGCTCAGGATCAGGACCCGGTCCAGTACCTGCTCGGGCTCGGGCCGGCCGGGGTCGCCGGGGCAGGGTGCCAGCTCGTGGACGGTGACCGTGGCGGCCTCCACCGCCCGGGCCCGCCGGGTCCGCGCCTCCAGAGCGTCGGCGATCTTGTGGCGGGTGATGCCGGTGAGCCAGGCCCCGAGGCCGCCGGGCCCGGGACGGTAGCCGCCCCGCCCGCGCCAGGCGGCGAGGAAGACCTGCTGGGTCACGTCCTCCGCCTCGCGCTCGTCACCGAGCGAACGCCGCGCGAGGGAGTGCACCAGCGGCCGCCAGCGCCGGTACACCTCCTCCATGGAGCGCTCGTCGCCCGCCGCGAATCCGACGGCGACGGCGGCAGCGGGATCCGCGGGCCGCTCCGCGGCCCCGTCCTTAGCCCCGGCCGGAGCCAGGGTGGCGAGGGACCCGGCGGGGCCGTCGATCCGGGTGCCGTCGCGCCGGCCGGGGTCCTTCGGGTCGTGGTCGTCCATGCCCCGAGCCTCGCCAACCCGGCCTGCTCGACCAACTTGCATCGTTTCCGCATCGAATCCCGTGCCGGGCCGCCGAAAGGGCCTACCGCTTGCCGCCCGTATGCAGCGAGGGCCGTGCCAGGTACACCGCGGCCACCACGAACACCACCGCGGCGGCGGGCAGCAGCAACCAGTTCACGGTGCACCCGGCCCGCAACAGCAGGGCGCCCGTCAGCCCGCCCGTGAACATCGAGGCCACCGCCCAGGCCCGCCGCGCCCACGACCCGGTGCCGTACCCGAGGGCCATGTCGTGGCCGAGGGCGGAGCCGGCGAGGAGGGCCGTCATCGACCGGGTGACCAGGGTGGTCGGCACCCCGGGGACGTTGACCCGCATGCTCGTCACCGTGCGCAGCCCCATGGCGACCGCCAGGACGGCGGTGGTGGTGAGGTGCCGGGCGTCCGGATGCCCGTACTGCGACTCCAGCCCCCAGCCGATGCCCGCGGCGGCCAGGATCAGCGTGCCCTCGACGGCGAGCCCGGTGACCAACCAGCGCTGCCCCCGGACGTCCATGGCCGCCTCCAGCCGCGCCCCGCACACCGCGCCGACCGCGAAGCACACCAGCGACAGCGCCGACGCCAGGGCCGGCAGGTTCCCCTCGTGGGCCAGCCCGAACGCGAGGAACAGCACGTTGCCGGTCTGCATCGCGGTGAAGGCCGGACCCAGGGCCAGCAGACTGGCCGCCTCGATCATGCCGGTCACCCAGGTCAGGACCATCATCATGACGATCAGCGGAGCCGGTCGGACCGGTTGCACACCCGTGTTCATGACTGCCGAGGGTGACACGCCGCCCCCGGGACGACCGTCACCGACATGCGGCCGTAAGGTCCGGCACATGAGTGATCTGCTACTGGTGAGGCACGGGGAGACGGCCTGGAGCGCCGACGGACGGCACACCGGGCTGACGGACGTACCGCTGACGGCGCGCGGGGTCGAGGAGGCCATCTCGCTGGCCCCCCTCTTCCTCGGCAGCAAACCGGCGCTGGTCCTGACCAGCCCGCTGAGCCGCGCCGTGGCCACCGCCCAGCTCGCCGGGCTCAGCGACGGCGTCCCCGAGCCGGACCTCCACGAATGGGACTACGGCGGCTACGAGGGCATCACGACCGTCGAGATCCAGCGCACCCGACCCCACTGGTCGCTGTGGACCGACGGCGTCCCGGCGGGCGACGCCCACCACCCGGGCGAGAGCGCGGCCCAGGTCGGCGCCCGCGCGGACCGGGTGCTGGCGCGCGCCGCCAAGGTCCTGCGCGAGGAACGGGGCGACGTCGTGCTGGTGGCCCACGGACACTTCCTGCGCGTCCTGACCGCCCGCTACCTCGGGCTGCCCCCGACGGACGGACGGCTCTTCCTGCTGCGCACGGGCACGGTCAGCACCCTGTCCACGGAACACGGACTGCCGGTCGTCGCGGGCTGGAACACCCGGGCCTGACGCCCCCGCCGCGGGCCGGGCCCGGGAACCGGTCAGTGCGCCTCGCGCGCCGCCGGTTCCGGCAGCGCCAGCAGCAGTGCGTCCACGGCCGCCGGGAAGGCGTGCTCGGGCGGGGTGCCGTAACCGAGCACCAGCCCGTCGCGCGACGGCATGGCGCTGTCGGGATGCCGGTACGCCCGCAGCCCGTCCAGGGCCAGGCCCTGCCGGCGGGCCGCGCGCAGGGCCGCCTCCTCGGTGTCCGGCGGCAGTTCCAGTACGGCGTGCAGCCCGGCGGCGATCCCGCCGACCCGCACGTGCGGGGCCTCGGCCGCGAGGCGGGCCGCGAGCAGGTCGCGGCGCCGCCGGTAGACCTGCCGCATCCGGCGCAGGTGTCGGTCGTAGGCGCCCGAGGCGATGAACTCGGCCAGGACGAGCTGGTCCGTCACCCCCGACCACATCTCGCGGGGTCCCTTGGCGGCCAGCACCTCGTCCACGAGCCGTCCGGGCAGCACCATCCAGCCCAGGCGCAGCGCGGGCGACAGGCTCTTGCTGGCCGAGCCGATGTAGACGACCCGCTCGGGGTCGAGGCCCTGGACGGACCCGACCGGCTGGCGGTCGTAGCGGAACTCCCCGTCGTAGTCGTCCTCGACGACCAGCCCGCCGGTCGCCCGGGCCCAGTCCACGACCTCCGCCCGCCGTGCGGGATGCAGCGGGCCCCCGGTCGGGAACTGGTGGGCGGGGGTGAGCAGGACGGCCTCCGCGCCGGTCCCGGGCAGTTCGCCGACAAGGGCGCCGCCGGCGTCCACGGTGAGCGGGAGCGTCGTCAGGCCCGCCTGCGCCAGTACGTCCCGGTGGAACGGGAGACCGTACGACTCGACGGCCACGGGCCCGGTCAGCACCCGGCCCAGCAGTTCCAGCCCGTGCGCGAACCCCGAGCAGACCACGATCCGTTCGGGGGTGGTCCGCACCCCCCGCACCCGCGCGAGGTACTCGGTGAGCGTGCGGCGCAGTTCCGGCCGGCCGCGCGGATCGCCGACCCCGAACGCGTCGTGCGGTGCGACGGCGAGCGCCCGCCGGGCGGCGCCGAGCCAAGCCGTACGGGGGAACGCGGACGCGTCGGGGGAGCTGGGCAGCAGGTCGTGGACGGTGCGCGGGCGGGACGGCCGGGCCGGACCGCCCGCCCCGTCCGGCCGCAGCGGGGCGGCCCGCCGGGCCACCCGGGTGCCGGAACCCTGACGAGCGGCCAGCCAGCCCTCCTCGACGAGTTCGGCGTAGGCGCCGGCGACGGTGTTGCGGGCGATGCCCAGATCGGCGGCCAGGGCCCGGTACGGCGGCAGCCCGGTGCCGGGCGCGAGCCGGCCCGAACGGATGGCCTCGCGCAGGGCGTTCATCAGCCGCACCCGCACGCTGCCCCCGCCGCTCAGTTCGAGGTGCAGGTCACTGCCGGCTCCCGGCCCCGTCGCAGCGGCGGCGCCCGCCGGGTCCTCCGGGGAATTGACCCAAGAACTCTGCATGGAAATGAACCCTACCGGGGGCCGATTCCCCTTCTAGGTTCATCACATGACAACTTTTCAGGTTCCCGAGCGCATGAACTTCACCGCCGTCGCCCCGAAGGTCTTCAAGGCCGTCCTGGCACTCGACTCCGCCGCCCGCCGGGGGCTGGACCCGGTCCTGCTGGAGCTCGTCCAGATCCGCGCCTCGCAGATCAACCGCTGCGCCTACTGCATCGACTACCACACCACCGACGCCCGCAAGGGCGGCGAGTCGGAGGCGCGCATCTACGCCCTCAGCGCCTGGCACGAGTCGAGCCTGTTCACCGTCGCCGAGCGGGCCGCGCTCGCCCTGACCGAGGAGATCACCCTCCTTCCCGGGGGCGTCTCCGACGCCGTCTACGAGGAGGCCGCCCGGCACTTCGACGAGGAACTGCTCGCCCAGCTGATCGCCCTGATCTGCACCGTGAACGTCTGGAACCGGATGAACGTCACCACCCGCAAGACCCCCGGAACCGAGTAGTACGCCGGCCCGCGCGCCCCGCACCCGGCCCCGGCCCGCCTCGCGCGCCGGGGCCGGGTGCGTGACGATGCGTGTATGGGTGATGGTGACGCCGGACCGGGCGGGGCGATCCGGGACTCCGGTCCCGACGAGAGACTGAAGGCCAACGCGATCGGGTTCCTCGACGCGCTCGTCATCGGCCTGAACTCCACCTCGCCCGCCTACTCGCTCGCGGCCGTCATCGGCCCGATCGTGGCGCTGGCGGGAATCTACGCGCCGGGCGTCATGCTGGCGTCCTTCGTCCCGATGCTGCTGATCGCCGCCGCCTTCTACTACCTCAACAAGGTCGACCAGGACTGCGGGACCACCTTCTCCTGGGTGACCCGGGCCATGGGCCCCTGGGCGGGCTGGCTCGGCGGCTGGGCCATCGCCATGACCGGCGTCCTCGTCATCGGTTCGCTCGCCGACGTGGCCGTGCACTTCGGGCTGCTGGCCGCCGGACTCGACGGCTGGGCCGCGAACGAGTTCATCCGCCAGTCCCTCGCCGTCCTGGTGATCCTGGTGATGACCGCGATCTGCGTGATCGGCACCGAGATGTCCGCCAAGCTGCAGAACGTGCTGATCCTCGCCCAGGTCTTCTTCCTCCTGGTCTTCGCGGTCGTCGCGCTCTACCGCGTCTACGCCGGCACCAGCACCCTCGACGGCACCAGACCCTCCCTCGCCTGGCTCAACCCGTTCGGAGCGGGCGGCGCCGCCCTGACCGGCGGCCTGCTGCTCGGCGTCTTCATCTACTGGGGCTGGGAATCCGCCGTCAACCTGACGGAGGAGGTGGAGGACTCCGCGACCGCACCGGGCAAGGCGGGCATCTGGTCGACCGTGGTGCTGCTGGTCACCTACCTGTCCGTCGGCTTCGCCGTCGTCGGCTACGCGGGCACGCGGTTCCTCGCGGAGAACGCCGGCGAGGAGGAGGCCGTCTTCGCCGTCCTCGCCCACGAGGTGCTCGGCGGCTGGGACTGGCTGGTGCTCCTCGCCGTGTGCACCTCCGCGCTCGCCTCCACCCAGACCACGATCATTCCCGCCTCCCGCACCGCGCTGTCCATGGCCCGCCGGCACGCGCTGCCGCACCGGCTCGCCCACATCCACCACCGCTTCCGCACCCCGGACATCAGCACCTGGTGGGTGGCGGGCATCGCCATCGGCTGGTACATCATCGTCAACCGGATCAGCGAGAACGCGCTCCTGGACTCGCTGACCGCCCTCTCCCTGCTCATCGCCTTCTACTACGCCCTCACGGGCCTGGCCTGCGCCATCTACTACCGCCGTCACCTGCTGGAGAACCTGCACAACTTCCTGCTCATCGGTCTCGGCCCGGTCGTCGGCGCCGGACTGCTGGCCTGGCTGCTGGTGGAATCCATCGGTGACATGTCCAACCCGGAGAACTCCGCCGGCGGAGTGTCCTGGTTCGGCCTCGGGCCGCCCCTGGTCATCGGGATCGCCATCGCCGTCGTCGGCGTCCTCGTCATGTGCTTCTGGCGGCTGCGGGACGGCACGTTCTGGCTGGAGCGGCGCGGAGTGGCCGACCCCGCCCTCGTCCACGCGGGCAAGCAGGACGCCCCGAAATAGCCCGGCGGCGATCCGCGAAGCGGCCCGCCCGGCCGCACGGAACGCGCCCCACCGCACCGCACCCCGCGGCCCCCGTACGGAAGGCAGGAGGGACCCCCGATGTCCGTGGTCCTCGGATACGACGAGTCGCCCGGTGCGGAACGGGCCCTCCAGGTCGCCCTGGAAGTCGCCACCGCCTTCGGCGAGCCCCTGGTCCTCGTCCACGGCGCGAACGCCCCCGGCGCGACCGGCGAGGAGTACCGCGCCCACCGGGAAGCCGTTCGCCAGGCCGGCCGCAGCGCCCTCGCCCGGGCCGTCGCCGCCGCCGACGAGGCGGGCGTCCCCTCGACCGTGGAGATCGTCGACGACAAGCCGGCGCAGGCCCTGCTCGCGGCCGCCGAACGTCACCGGGCGCGGGTCATCATCGTCGGGAGCTGGGGCGACAGCCCCATGCGGGGCGCCCTCCTGGGCTCCACCCCGCACAAGCTCCTGCACCTCTCGCCGATCCCGGTGCTGTGCGTCCCGACGGAGGGACTGCCCTGATGACCACCCGCGCGGGAGCCGACCCGCGGCGCGGCCTGTTCTCACCCCGGGACCGCTCCGTGATCGCCGCGGCGTCCATCTCCATGCTGCTGGTGCAGATGGACTGGTTCGCCCTGAACCTCATGCTCCCCGCCATCGGCAGGGACTTCCACACCCCCTCCACCAACCTCCAATGGCTGGTCAGCGGCTACATGCTCACCCTGGGCGCCCTGATGATCACCGGCGGTCGGGCCGCCGACCTGCTCGGCCGCCGTCGCGTGCTGGTCGCCGGCCTGACCGGCTTCGCGGTCGTCTCCGTCGTGTGCGCCGCCGCCCAGAACACCGCCTGGCTCACCGCCGCCCGCGCGGTCCAGGGCTGCACCGCCGCGCTCGTCCTGCCCGTGTCCGTCGCCGTGGTCACCTCCTACTTCCGCGACGACCGACAGGGCCGCGCCGTGGGCACCGTCCTCGCCTTCAGCGCCGTCGGCACCGCCCTCGGCCCGTTCGTCGGCGGCGTCTTCGCCGAACACCTCAGCTGGCGCGCCGTGTTCCTGCTGAACGTGCCGTTCGCCGCGGCCGCCGCCCTGCTCCTGCTGCGCCACGTCCCCGAGACCCGCGACGAGGCCGCCGGCCACGGGCTGGACGTCCCGGGCGTGCTCACCCTTGCGGGCGGCCTCAGCGCGGTCATGATCGGGGTCGACCAGGGCGGGAACTGGGGCTGGGCCGCCCCGCCGACCCTGGCCTTCCTCGCCGCGGGGGCCGCCCTGTTGGCGGTGTTCGCCGTCGTCGAGCGGCGCTCGCGCGAACCCCTGCTGGACCTGGCCCTCCTGCGCAACGGGCCCTTCGTCACCGTGACCCTCGCAGGATCCCTGTCCAACATCGTGTACTGCCTGGTCGCCGTCTTCTCGGCGCTCTACCTCCAGCAGGCGCGCGGGCTCTCACCGCTCGACTCCGGACTGATCTTCCTGGCCCTGTCCGTCGGGGCCGGCGGCGCCAGCTACTGGTCGGGACACCTCGCCCTGCGCGTGCGCCCCGAGACGTTGATGGCCGGCGGCATGCTGCTCAGCGGGGTCAGCCTGTTCGTCCTGACCCAGGTCACCTCGCTCGTCGCCTACACCGCCGTCTTCGCCATCGTCGGGATCGGCGTGGGCCTCGGCTGGGCCCTGACGAACGTGGCCACCCAGTCCTACGTCGAGGCCGGTCGCCTCGCCGCGGCGTCCGGCCTCGTCCTCACCTCGCTGGTGCTGCTCGGGGCGGTCGCCGTCGCCGTGGCCTCCACCGTGCTGGAGGCCCTCAGCGGGTCCGCCGCCGGCGCCGCCTCGGACGGACCCGCCATCGAGTCCGTCCTGCGCGCGGCGGCCCTGTTGGCCGTGCTCGGCGCCGCCGCGCTGGCCGTCGTCGTGCGCCGAAACCCCCGCGACGGGGCTACCCCCGGGAGAACTTCTCCCACTGTGCTGTGACGATCTCCCGCGGCACGCCGCCGAAGTCCCTCGTGTCGACGATGTCCGAGGAGAACGACAGCGTCACCGGCCCGGACCGCACCACGGTCAGGTACTGGTACAGGGAGATGCCCTTGTCCCTCACGTCCTGCGTCACGATCCGGTACGCCAGGGCCTCGTCGCCGATCGCGGGCGCCGCGACCGGCTCCACCCGCAGCACCTTCGCGTCGATCACCACGCGTTCCTCCGTGTAGCCGCCGGCACACCGCTTCCCGGCCTCGGCGAGCGACCTCAGGGTCGCGCCGGCGGCGCCGGCGTCCCGGTAGGACCTCAGGAGGATCTTCGTGTCGACCTCCAACGGCTTGCCGGGCAGGCCCACGCTCGCGTACGCCTGGGCCGTGTGGCCCGCCGCGCCGAGCGTGGTCAACGGCAGGCACACCGCCGGTTCGGCCTCGTAGATCTCGCTGAACGGCTCGTCGAGCGACGGCTCGTCGACCTGGTACGGACCCGCCTTCGCGCCCGCCGCCAGGATGAGGGTCTTCAGCGCGGCGGCGTCCGGTCCCGGCGGACCGACCGGGGAGGCCGCGGCGGAACTCGCGCCCGGGCTCGGGGGCGCCGGCGTGCCGGTGGGGGAGGCCGCCGCGGAATGCCCGCCGTCGCCCGCGGGCGCCGTGGGTCCGCCCCCGCAGCCCGCCGTGCCCGCCAGCAACGCCGCGCCCGCCGCCCAGGCGGCCACCGCCCGTGCTCCCCGGCCGGTCCGAGCGCCGCCTCTTCGACCGTTCCCCGTTCCGCGCATGCTGCCGCCGCCCCCTTGATCGTGTGTGAGATCCCCGATTGTGCGGCACGGTCACGGCCGGTCCGCCGGCGGTACCCGTTCCGCCGGCGCCGTTCGACCGGGGGACGTCGCGCCACCGCTCCGGCCCTTCCGGTCCGCCCCCGGTCAGTCCCGGAAGATCCCGGCCAGGTACGCGGCCACTCCCTCGGCCGTCGGCGGCTCGATCCGGGCCCCGAGGTAACCGTCGGGGCGCACCACGAACGCCGCCGGCTCGCGGACCCCGTAGAGCCGGCCGAACTCGCCCCGCCCGTCCCGGTACACGGGAAGGGCGGCGGCCCCGGCGGGCGCGGTCCCGCCCTCGGTGAGGACCGCGTACGCCGCAAGCCGTCCCCGGGGCAGCCCGTCGATCAGCTCGGCGAGCTCGGGGACGCGGGGGTCCTGCGCGTCGTCGGCGTACAGCAGGAGCACGTGCTCGCGCTCCCGCAGCAGGTCGAACAGCCGCAGGGGTTGGGTGGCGACCTCCCCGAGGAGCCCGCCGCAGTCGGGCGCCCGGTCACCGGCCCGCAGCCCGCCGCCGTCCGCCGGGGCGGGTCCGGCGAGCGGGCCGCCGCGATAGCCGACGAGGAGCTGGGCCTCCCGCATCATCAGCGTCGCGGGGTCCTCCGGGTCGGACTGCACGCCCTCGGCGGCGTGCCGGACGGTACGCCCGACGACCTCCTCGCCGACCGGCCGTCGCTCGCCGTCGTAGCTGGCCGTCAGCGCGGGGTGGGCGCGGCCCTCGACGGCCGCGGCGAGCTTCCACACCAGGTTCCACGCGTCCTGGATGCCGGTGTTCATGCCCTGCGCGCCGGTCGGCGGATGGATGTGCGCGGCGTCCCCGGCGACGAACACCCGCCCCTCGCCGTACCGGTCGACGATCCGGTGGCTGATCCGGAACACCGAGGACCAGCGCATGTTCGTGGCGGTCACCGGCCGCGGTGACAACCGGTCCAGGACCGCCTGGATGTGGTGGAGCTCGGGGGCGCGACCGCCCCCCAGCCCGTGCGCCACCCCGTCCCCGCCCTGCGGCGCGGCCCCGGCGGCGAGCTCGGGCGGCACGACCATGGACATGCGGTACCGGCCCGGCCCGGGCAGCGGGATGCACACCAGCACGTCGTCGACGCGGCCCGCCGCGTCATGGTGCATCGACCGCACCCCGTACCCGTACGGCAGGTCCCAGCCGACCTCCACGTCCGCGAGCATGTACTCCTCGGGGAAGGCGCCGCCCTCGAAGGACAGCCCCAACCCCTTGCGGACCGTGCTGTGCGCCCCGTCACAACCCACCAGGTACCGGACGCGCAGTTCCTCCTCGCCGTCCGGCCCGGCCAGTCGGGCCGTCACCCCCTCGGCGTCCTGCGTGAAGGACACCAGCTCGGTCTGCCGCTCGATCCGGGTCCCGAAGCGCGCCAGGTGCTCCTCCAGGATCCGCTCCGTCTCGTACTGCGGGAGCGCCGCGAAGCCGTAGGGCACCTCGGGCGGCAGGAACAGGTCGACGCGCTCCCGCTCCTCCCCGTCGACCCAGATCAGCTGACCCCGCATCGGGACGGCCACGTCGAGCACGTTGCGCACCATTCCCATCCGGTCCCAGACCTCGAGGGTGCGCGGCTGGACGCCCACGGCCTTCGCGTACGGCAGCCGCGCCGGCAGCCGGTCGACGATCCGGCAGGACACCCCGCGTCTGCGCAGTTCCGCCGCGGCGGTGAGTCCCACCGGGCCCGCGCCCACGACCAGTACGTCCGTACCGTGAGGGTTCATCCCTCCATGGTCTGCGGAGGCGCTCGCTCCGGCCACCGCAGCGACGACCGGGCCGACGGGGGTCCGATGGTCCCTCCCCGGCCGAAGATCACGGCTCCGAACCGGGCCAATGGCCCACAGATCACGGCCTCACTTGAGCCATTGCCCCTCCGGGTGGTTATCTGTGGGGTATCCATGTACTTACGGCGCCACGCAGCGCCGGACGGCAACGAGGCCGATCCGGACCGTGGCGCCTTCGCCGTGCCTCCACGCAGCCCACCACCCCCGGGCCGCGGGCGACCGGCGTGCTCCATCGCAAGGGGGGCGGCACACCGCCGTGAAGAGGATGTTCGTGGCTCCGGATCCGGGGCGTACCAGACTCAGGAACTCGACCCGCGCCGTCGTCGGCGTGGCGCTCGCCGTCACCGTGGCCGAACTGGCCGGCCTCTCCCTGACCGCCTCCATCACGGGCGGGCTCGCGGCCCTGCTCGCCCTGTTCACCGTCCTCGACGCGAACGTGCGCGCCCAGCGCGTGACCACCGCCCTGCTGCCGGTGGCCGGCTTCCCGGTGCTGGCGCTCGCCACCACCCTCCACGGCGTACCGGCCGCCCGCGACGCGGCCTTCCTGGCCGTCGTCTTCGCCGGGGTGTACGCCCGTCGCTGGGGGCCCCGCGGTCACGCCCTCGGCATCTTCGGCTTCATGATGTTCTTCGTCACCCAGTTCCTGCACGCCGTACCCGCGCAGCTGCCCGAACTGTTCGCCGCCGTCTCGTTGGCGCTGCTCTCCGCGGGCGCCGTGCGGTTCCTGCTGTGGCCCATCGAACGCCGCACCCCGCCCGCCGCCGCCCCGCCCGGACTGCCCGGCACCGGCCTGGCCCGCCCCACCACACGGCAGGCCTTCCAGGCCACCGCCGCCTGTGCCTTCGCCCTCGCCATCGGCCAGGTGCTGTCCGAGGACCGCTGGTACTGGGCCGTCGGCACCGCCTGGTGGATCTTCGTCAACACCGCCTCGCGCGGTGAGACCCTCGTCCGCGGATTCCGGCGGGTGCTCGGCACCGTGATCGGCATCGCCGCCGGACTGCTGATCGCCGTACCCCTGCACGGCGCGCCCGCGCCCACCGCGGCCCTCGTCGCCGTCTGCGTCTTCGGCATCTTCTACACGGCCGCGCCCTCGTACTCCTGGATGATGTTCTTCGTCACCGTGATGGCCGGACTCCTCTACGGGCTGCTCGGCGTGCTGCACCCCGGCCTGCTGCTCCTGCGCTTCGAGGAGACCGCCGTCGGAGCCCTCGGAGCGGCCCTGGCCGTCGTCCTCATCCTCCCGGTGACCACCCACGGCGCCAACGACGCCTGGATCCAGCGCGCCCTGCACTGCGTACGGGCCGCCACCGGAGCGGCCCTGGACCGCCTCGCCGGGGACCCGGCCGCAGACCCCGCCCCGCACGCCGCCGAACTGGAGCTGCTGCTCGCCCGCGTACGGATGGCGCTCGCCCCGCTCGTCCACCCGCTGAGCCCGCTGCGCGCCCGCAAGGCCCGGGCCCGGCAGGTCCTCTCCCTGCTCGACGACTGCGCCCGCGAGGTGCGCGGCCTCGTGGTGGTCGCCGCCGACCCCCAGGCCTCCCACGACGCCCGGTTGGCCACCGCCTGCTGGCGGGTCGAGGCGGCCGTCGAAGCGCTCACCGCCCCGTCGGGCCCCGCGGGCCCGGCCCGCCCCGCCGAGCCGGCGCGACCCGCCGCGGCCGAACCCGCCCTGGCCCACCTGCACGGGCTGGAGCAGGCCCTGACGGCCCTGGCCACCCCGCTGCGCACCGATCCGCGGGCCCCGCTGGTCACCGCGTAGCCGCCGGCGCCCTCAGGGGCCGGCCGAGGGGGACGCCGGGCCGGTCGACTCCGTGCCCGGCAGCTTCTTCGAGGTGCCCCCGTCGCACTGGAGACCGACGGAGACCGAGGTCGTCGGCTCGCCGGCGACCGGGGCGATCGACGCGGCGTGCGCGGTCCAGTTGGCCTTGCGGAGGCTGCGCCCCCCGGGCAGTGCGGCCGGAACGGTCCGCCACCCCCGCGCCTTCGCCTTCTCGAACGCGTCCTGCACGCCGGCGTCGGCGGTGTCCGTCGGGTGCTCGGCGGACAGGTACTCGTGGCACTCGATCACGATGTATTCCTGGGGCATCCGCCGCACCTGGATCCCGGCCTCGGCCAGGGCGGACGTCAGGTCGGCGACCGCCGCGTCCGCGGTCATCGGAGGGCCCGAGTACCTCTCCTCCAGGGGGCCGAGGTCCGCGAGCGGGTTCACACAGCCGCTCACCGTCGTCATCGACACCACCGCCAAGGCCACGGCGACCGCTGTCCGTCCCACCCGCATGTGCCACTTCCTCCCCGAGTACCGCAGAAGTCTCGCACGACAAGATCACGACCGGCCGCGCCCGGGCGCCCTGCGGGACGCCGCCGTCTCGCGCACCCGCGGGGCCGGGGCCAGGCTGGTAGGGGGCGCTCGGACGCGGACGGAGGACGGCCGGTGGACACGGGAGCGAGCGAACCGGCCCGGGAGGCGGCCGGTGGATTCCTGGACAACCCGGTGGTCGGGATGTCCCCCTGGATCGTCTTCTCGCTCCTGGTGGGTCCCGGCCGCTTCGAGATCGCGGTGGCGCTCGCCCTCGGCGTCGCCCTCGTGCTGGTGATCGGCGGTCGGATCGTCAACCGGGGCAGCTCCTGGAAACTCCTGGAACTGGCCGACGTGATCTTCTTCGCGGTCCTCTCGGTCGTCGGTCTCATGGCGGACGACGGCACCCGCCGCTGGTTGGAGACCTACGCCGGTGAGGTCTCCAACATCGCACTCGTTGTCGTCGCCTTCGGCTCGATGGCGCTGCGGAACCCCTTCACCCTCCAGTACGCCCGCGAACAGGTCGACCGGGCGCACTGGGACTCCCCGGAGTTCCTGCGCGCCAACTACGTGATCACCGGTGTGTGGGGTTTGGCATTCCTGGTGTCCGCGCTCGCCGGCGCCTACGGCGACCTGGTGCTGCGCAACCCGAACAACCTCTGGACGGGCTGGATCATCCAGATCGCCGCCATCGTCGCGGCGGTCCGCTTCACGGTCTGGTACCCGAAGGTGGTGCGCGCCCGCGCCCGGGGAACCGAGCGCGGCCCGCTGTCCCCGGCCGCCCTGCTGGTGCCGGTCGCCGGGGTGCTCGTACCGGCCGGCATCGCCGTGCTGATCTTCGACGGCGACCTGTGGTGGTTGGGCGTGGCCCTGATCGTCGTCGGCAGCACCCTCACGCGGGCCCTGCACCGGAGGGCCTCCGACGCTCCCGCCGGTGACGTTCCGGCCTGAGGCGACGGCGGACCTCCCTGTCCCGGGAGCCGGCCCGGGGGCGACCTCGACTCCCGGGTCCGGCCGGATGATACGCCCGTACGGTTCGCCTCCGCAGGCGCACGCCCGAAGATCACTCGGAGGTGTGTTCCAGGTCTTCCCGGGGCCCTTCGTTGACCTGCCGCGTGTACAAACAGTGAGGGTTGATGCGCGTTCGTCCGGCACGTACACAGTGGCTCTGGTCGCACAGGGGGTAACCGCCCGGATGGAAATACTGCAGCGGCGGTCGAGCACCGCCCAGGTGTGGGAGGAAGCGGAGGAGTTCATCCGGCTCTTCCACCGGGAGAATCCTCAGGCCGGTGATCCGCGCCTGCGGCTCGCGGCGGTACGGGCCGAGCTCGCGGAGACCGGCACCTACCGGCACACCCCGGAAGAACTGGTCCACGGGGCCCGCGTGGCCTGGCGCAACAGCAACCGCTGCATAGGCAGGCTCTACTGGAACTCGCTGCGGGTGCGCGACCGGCGGGGGTTGACCGAATCCAAGGAGATAGCCGACGAGTGCTTCGAGCACCTCCGGGAGGCGACCAACCGGGGCCGGGTCCGGCCCACCATCACGGTCTTCGCCCCGGACGCCCCCGACCGGCCGGGCCCGTTGATCTGGAGCGAGCAACTGGTGCGGTACGCCGGGTACGGCGACCACCCGTCCGTCACCGTGGGCGACGCCCGCAACGGCCCCCTCACGGAAGTCCTGTTGGGGCTCGGCTGGGCCGGCGGCCCGGGCACCCCCTTCGACCTGTTGCCGCTGGTGGTCCAGGGCGTCGACGACAAGCCCCGCTGGTTCGACACCCCCGCGGACGCCGTGCTGGAGGTGCCGATCCGCCACCCCGACGAACACGACGACTGGTCCGACTGGGGACTGCGCTGGCACGCCGTACCGGCCATCTCCAACATGTGCCTGGAGATCGGCGGCATCCACTACCCGGCGGCCCCCTTCAACGGCTGGTACATGGGCACCGAGATCGGTGCCCGCAACCTCGCCGACACCGACCGGTACAACCTGCTGCCCGCCGTCGCCCGCCGACTCGGCCTGGACACCTCCACCGACCGCTCGCTCTGGAAGGACCGGGCCCTGGTGGAACTCAACCGGGCGGTACTGGACTCCTTCGACCGGGCCGGGGTCACCATCGCCGACCACCACTCCGAGTCCCGACGGTTCCTCTCCCACCTCGAACGCGAGGAGCGCAAGGGGCGGGACGTGGGGGCCGACTGGTCCTGGATCGTTCCGCCGATCTCCGGCTCGGCCACCCCGGTGTTCCACCGCACGTTCGAGGACCGGCCCAGCACCACGGCCTACGTACACCACTCCGGCGCGCACGACCGGGCCAGAGGACGGGACTTGGTCTAGACCTTCTGTTACCGTCGGCTCCGAACGGATCCGGAACGGCGGAGAGGGGCACCGGTGAACGGCGCGGACAGTACGGACCACGGCGGCGGGCACCGGGCCTACATCGGCTCGTTCACCTCGGGGGGCGGCCGCGGCATCACCGTCGCAGCCGTGGATCCGTCGACCGGAGCGCTGACCCCGCTCTCGGTCACCAGGTCCCTCCCGGACCCCTCGTACCTGACGGTATCCCGGTCCACCGGCACCGTGTACGCGGTGAGCGAGGCCGAGCAGGGCGCGGCGGGCGCCTTCCGCCCCACCGCCGAAGGGCTCGTCCCGGCGGGGCCCGCGGTCCGCGTGGGCGGCTCCGGTCCCACCCACCTCGGCCTGGCGGGAGGCCGCCTGCTCACCGCCAACTACACCTCCGGCAGCGTCAGCAGCCTTCCCGTGGCCGCCGACGGCGGGCTTTCCGGACCGGCATCGGTCCTCACGCACCGCGGTGCGGGGCCGGACGGCGATCGGCAGGAGGCCCCGCACGCGCACCAGGTACTGCCCGACCCGTCCGGTCGCTGGGTGCTGAGCGTGGACCTCGGCACCGACTCGGTACGGGTCTGCGCCCTCGACGCGGCCACCGGAGCGCTCCGCGTGCACTCCGAGACGCGGCTGCGCGCCGGGAGCGGGCCGCGACACCTCGTCTTCCACCCGACCGAACCGGTGGTCCACGTCCTGCACGAGCTGGAGCCGCAGCTGACCGTCTGCCGCTGGAACGCGGAGTCCGGGCAACTGGAACCGGTCTCCGAGGTGTCGGTCGCCTCCAGAAGCGCCTCAGGGGCGGCACGGGCCCATCCGTCCGCGGTCGTCGCCTCGCCGGACGGACGCTTCCTGTGGGCGGCGGTGCGGGGCGCGGACGCCATCGTCACGTTCTCGCTGGCCGGCGGCGCGGAGAAGCCGCAGCTCACGGGCACCGTCGGATGCGGTGGCAGCTGGCCGCGCGATCTCGCCGCCGACCCTTCGGGGCGTCGCCTGTACGCGGCCAACGAGCGGTCCGGGGACGTCACCTGGTTCGACGTCGACCCGCTGAGCGGGCAGCCCCGCCGGGCCGGCTCGGTCGCGGTCCCGGCCGCCACCTGCGTGGCCTTCGGCTGACGCCCCCGCCCGGTGTTCCCGGGCGCGCGCGAAGGGCCCGCCCCGGCATCCCGGGTGCGGGCCCTTCGCGCGTTACGGGTCCTACTGGGAGACGGCGCCCAGGGTGATCCCGAGCGCGGCGCTGTACTGGGCGACGGCGAGCTTGCCGAGCGCCGGGTAGGCGCCGAGCACCTCGGCGGCGGCGCAGTCCGCCTCCTTGCAGGCCGAGTCGAGCAGGCCCTCGGCCGCCTCGGGGCCGATCAGGTAGGGGGCCAGCGCGAGCTGCGCCGAACCGGAACCGCGCAGCTCGGCGGCCACGGACGCCACCGAACCCTCCTGGTCCAGGGCCGCGGCCATGACGGGCACCGCGAGTCGGGCGGCCAGCAGCATCCCGGTGATCCCGGCGGCCTGGACGGCCTCCTCGCCGCCGGTGGTCGCCAGGATGATGCCGTCGGCGGCGGTGGCCACGGTGAACAGGCGCGCCCGGTCGGCGCGGGCGAGTCCGGCCTCGGAGAGGCGCACGTGCAGGCCCTCGGCGAGCAGCGGGTGCGGACCGAGCACGTCGGCCAGCTCGGCGGCGGCGGCCGAGTCCATCAGCGCCTGGCGCACCCGGCGCAGCAGACCGCCGTCGGGGCCGGCCAGCAGGGGCACGACCACGGCGTCCGGGCCGGTCGGCGCGGGCACCTCGTGCCCGGCCGCGCGGGCGAACTCGGCGCGCGCGGCGCGCTCGTGCGCGACGGCGGTCAGTACGCCGGACAGCGAGGGGAACTCGGCGCCCGCGGCGTCCTCGCCGTCGGTGCCCTCCAGGTAACCGATCCGGGCGTCCAGGCCGGGCAGCTCGGAGCGGCCGATGCTGATGATCTCTTCCGCGAGGCCCCGCGAGGCGGCCGAGGGGGCACCGGGCACGGCGAGCACCAGCGCGGGTGCGCCCTCGGGCGCCACCGCGGGCTCGGGCCGGCGGTGCCGTCCGGTCTGGCGGGGTCGCGGCATTCGTACGGGCAGGCCATTTGCGGGCCCAGTGGGGGAGCTCATGGCGCCGCATGCTACTGGTTTATCGGAACGGGGTGTTCGGGCAGGGCCCGGGCGGGCGGCATCTGTCCGTATTTATCCGTTGAATGTCATATAAGGTTCAACTGACTGAGGGCAAGCGCCAGTCGACGGGCTGTGCTCCCTGACGGACCAGCAGGTCGTTGGTCCTGCTGAAGGGCCGCGAGCCGAAGAACCCGTTGGTCGCGGACATGGGGGAGGGGTGGACGGACTCCACCGCCGGCAGCTCGCCCAGCAGCGGCCGCAGGTTGCGGGCGTCGCGCCCCCACAGCACCGACACCAGGGGCTTGCCGCGGGCCGCGAGGGCCCGGATCGCCTGCTCCGTGACCGCCTCCCAGCCCTTCCCGCGGTGCCCGCCGGTCTTGCGCGGGGCCGTGGTGAGGGCGCGGTTCAGCAGGAGCACGCCCTGCCGGGTCCACGGCGTCAGGTCGCCGTTGACCGGGCGGGGCATGCCGAGGTCCGTGTGCAGCTCCCGGAAGATGTTGTCCAGGCTGGGCGGCACCGGCTGGACGTCGGGCGCCACCGAGAAGGACAGGCCCATCGCGTGCCCCGGGGTGGGGTACGGGTCCTGTCCGACGATGAGCACCCTGACCTCGTCGAAGGGCTGCTGGAACGCGCGCAGCACGTTCGCCCCGGACGGGAGGTAGGTTCTGCCCGCCGCGATCTCGGCGCGCAGGAAGTCGCCCATCGCGGCGATCTGCGCCGCCACCGGCTCCAGAGCCCGGGCCCAGCCCGGCTCGACGATCTCGTTCAAAGGTCTCGCTGCCACGGTTGATCACTCTAGTGGCTCAACGGGTCAATGCCTCAACCGAGCGCGGCGGCCCGCACGCACAACACGTCCGGCAGGTGTTCGGCGAGCAACTGCCAACTGTCGCCGTCGTCGTGGCCGGCGTAGAGCTCGCCGTTGCGGTTGCCGAAGTAGATGCCCGCCGGGTCGGCGTCGTCCGTGCACAGGGCGTCTCGCAGCACGGTGCCGTAGTGGTCGCCGGCAGGCAGGCCCTTGGAGAGCGGCTCCCAGGTGGCGCCCGCGTCCCGGGTGCGGAAGACCCGGCAGCGGTGCTCCGCCGGGACCCGGTCGGAGTCGGCGTTGAGCGGGAAGACGTACGCGGTGTCGGGCCGGTGCGGGTGGGCGGCCACGGCGAAGCCGAAGTCGGAGGGCAGTCCGGCGCCGATGTCGGTCCACTGCGAGCCGGCGTCGTCGCTCCGGTACACGCCCCAGTGGTTCTGGAGGTACAGCCGGTCGGTGTTCCCGGCATCCTGGGCGATCTTGTGGACGCACTGGCCGAACTCGGGATTCGGGTCGGGCAGGAACACCGCCGAGACCCCGTGGTTGGCCGGGGACCAGCTCTCCCCGCCGTCGCGGGTGCGGAACACCCCCGCGGTGGAGACGGCGACGGTCACCGCCAAGGGGTCGGTGGGGTCGGTGATCACGGTGTGCAGCCCCTCGCCGCCGCCCCCCGGCTCCCAGGCCGAGCGGCTGGGGTGCTCCCACAGGGGGCGCACCAGCTCGAAGGACTCGCCGCGGTCGGTGGAGCGGAACAGGGCGGCCGGTTCGGTCCCCGCGTAGACCACGTCCGGGGCCTCCGGGCCGGCCGGGTGCAGTTGCCAGACGCGCTCCAGGGACGCGCCCGTGTCCTGCGGGAACTTCACGGCGGCGGCGGCCGGTTCGCGCCAGCTCGCGCCGAGGTCGTCGGAGCTGAATACGGAGGGGCCCCAGTGGGTGCTGTCACCGCCGACCAGCAGTCGGGGGGAGGGTCCCCGGCGGTCGATCGCGACCGCGGACACGGCCTGGGCGTTGAAATGGGGTCCGTCGAACTCCCAGGGGCCGGTGCCCGCACGTCGTCCGATGAAGAGCCCCTTGCGGGTGCCCACGAGCAGTAGCACGTCGGTCATGGCCGACACCTCCGGACGTCCTTGTCCTTCACGACAGCTTTCCAGCCAGTCTGCACCCGCCCGCCGACACGGGCCGCGCGGCACGCGCGTCACCCGGACCTCGTTGTACGGGAAGTCTCGTACTACGAGGGATTTCGTAGTACGGTGTTTCTCGTACTTAGCGCCGATCCCCGGTGCGCGTCCGGTGACATCTGGAGAGCCCCATGAGTGCTGCACCCGCCGCCTTCACAGCCCTGTTCCAGCCCTACGCCCTGCGTTCGGTGACCGTCCCGAACCGCGTCTGGATGGCCGCGATGTGCCAGTACAGCGCCGAGCCCGCCGGCCCTGGCGCGGGCGTGGCCACCGACTGGCACTTCGCGCACTACGCTGCCCGCGCCACCGGCGGCACCGGCCTGATCATCCAGGAGGCC
The DNA here is from genome assembly GCF_042887545.1 of Streptomyces sp. NPDC057939. Taxonomy (NCBI): domain Bacteria; kingdom Bacillati; phylum Actinomycetota; class Actinomycetes; order Kitasatosporales; family Streptomycetaceae; genus Streptomyces; species Streptomyces sp. NPDC057939. Next base: position 47,583 of record NZ_JBHVPG010000019.1, on the reverse strand, counting down.
ACCGCGGTCTCCCCCGGTGGCCGGATCTCCCCCTACGACCTGGGCATCTGGAACGACACCCAGGTGGAGGCGCTCCGCCGGATCACCACCTTCCTCAAGGCGCGGGGAACCGTCCCGGGCATTCAGATCGCCCACGCCGGGCGAAAGGCGTCGACCGACCGCCCCTGGAAGGGCGGCCGGCCCGTCGGCCCGGAAGCGCACGGCTGGCAGCCCGACGCCCCCAGCCCGGTCCCGTTCGCCGAGGGCCAGCCCGTGCCGCACGAGCTCACCGCCGACGAGATCCGTACGATCATCGGCGAGTTCGCCGCCGCCACCCGCCGCGCCCTCGCGGCGGGTTACGAGGTCGTCGAGGTCCACGGCGCCCACGGATACCTCATCGGGGAGTTCCTCTCCCCGCACAGCAACCGGCGCACCGACTCCTACGGCGGCTCCTTCGAGAACCGCACCCGCTTCGCCCTCGAAGTCGTCGAGGCCGTCCGCGCCGAATGGCCCGAGGAACTCCCCCTGTTCTTCCGCATCTCCGCCACCGACTGGCTGGAGCACGACGGCTGGACCGCCGACGACACCGTCCGACTGGCCGGACTCCTCCAGGAACGCGGCGTGGACCTGCTCGACGTGTCCACCGGCGGCCTCGCCCCCGGCGTGACGATCCCGCTCGGCCCCGGCTACCAGGTACCGTTCGCCGCCCGCGTCAAGGCGGAGACGAGCCTGCCGGTCGCCGCCGTCGGCCTGATCACCGAACCCGAGCACGCGGAGAAGATCCTCGCCAACGGCGAGGCGGACGCCGTCCTGCTCGGCCGCGAGCTGCTCCGAGACCCGTTCTGGGCCCGCCGGGCGGCCCTCGAACTCGGCGCGGAGATCCCCACGCCGGAGCCGTACCACCGCGCCTGGTGAACCGGTGCGGCGCGGCGGCCCCCACGCCCCGCGCCGCACCCCCACCCGTCCTACGACGGTTCTCGTACGATGGGCCCGCGGCGGGTCCGGTGCCCCCGGCCCACCGACCGACCGAACGAGCGGAGCAGGACATGACGGAACGTGACGCGGCCCGTGTCCTCGAACACCCCGATCCGGCGGCGATCCGGTTGGAAGGGGTCCTGCACGCGCTCTCCGACCCGCTCCGGCTGTCCATCGTCCGGGACCTCGCGGCCACGGACGCCGAACTGGCCTGCTCCCACTTCGACCTGCCGGTCACCAAGTCGACGACGACCCACCACTTCCGCGTCCTGCGCGAGAGCGGCGTCGTCCGGCAGACCTACCGCGGCACGGCCAAGATGAACGGCCTGCGCCGCGCCGAACTCCAGTCCCTCTTCCCCGGCCTGCTGGACAGCGTCCTGGCGGCGGCCGACGCCGAGGCGTCCCGCCTGCCCGGAACGGCCCTCCGGGCGACGACGCGATCGTGACGGCAGGCCCTAGGGTCGGGCGTCCATGCGGTGCATGATCCTGCCGTCGGGGCCGAAGACGTCCATGAGGTAGCCGTTCTCGAAGGAGGCTCCCTCCCTCGTCGTCAGGTGGGTCATGACCGAGGCCGACTGCAGGTCGAAGAGGGTGCCGCTGCTGTCTTCGTTGCGGGTCCGCACGACCACCCGTGGCACGCCCTCCGGTCCGTCCTCGATCCGGATCCCGTACACGTCCGGGTCCCCGCCGGCCGCCCTGTAGCGCTCGGCCAGGGCCGTCGCCTCCTGGGGGACGGCCGTCGTCGTGGCCGTCGGGCCCGGCAGGGCCTGCGTCCGGGGTTCCTCCGTGCAGCCCACCAGCAGCGCGGTTCCCGCCAGCGCGGTCAGTGCCGCGTACGTACCCCGTCGTACGGTGTGCCCCATCGCCAACTCCCCTGATCGGTAAAGGATTCGGCGACCCTACGCGAGGCCCGCCGCGCCCCGGAGGCCGGCCCAGTCGGGGATCTTCACCGAGCGGCGTCCCAGTGAGCGGCCGAGTTCCGCCTCGGCCGTCTCGATGGCCAGCCATCCCGGCCACTCCACCGGCCGCAGCCCCGCCGCGCGCAGCGCGTCCAGCGGGTCCCGGGGGAGCTCGCGGCGTGCGAGCGCGCCCGCGTCCTGGAGCAGCGAGGACACCGTCTCCTTGGCGCAGGGCCGGTTCGTGCCGATCACCCCGGTCGGCCCGCGCTTGATCCAGCCCGCCACGTACTCGCCGACCGAGGCCCGGCCCGCGCGCAGCACCCGGCCCGCCGCGTGCGGCACGGTTCCCCGCGCCGCGTCGAACGGCAGCCCCGGCAGCGGCACGCCCAGGTACCCCACCGAACGCAGCACCAGTTCGGCCGGGAGGTCCTCGTAGGCGCCGGTGCCCGTGACGCCGCCCCGGCCGTCGGGCGCGGTCCGCTCGAAACGCAGGGCCCGCACCCGGCCGTCCGGTCCGCCCAGCACCTCCGCGGGCCGCAGGTGGAACCGCAGGGTGAGGAGTCGGGGCTGCCCTGCGCCCGACCCCGGTGCGGTCCAGCCGCGCAGCACCTCGACGTTGCGCCGGGCCACCGCGGGCAGGGCCGCCGCCGCGCCGGGGTCCGCGTACGCCGGGTCCAGGGCCGCCTCCGCGGCGTCGACCCGGATCCCGACGCCCGGGAGCGTGCCCAGTTCGCGGAGTTCCTTGGTGGTGAACCGGCCCTGAGAGGGGCCGCGTCGGGCCACCATGGACACCTCCCGGACCCCGCTGCCGGCGAGCGCGCCGAGCGCCGGCTGGGGCATGTCGGTCGGCGCCAGGTCCGCCGCGCCCCGGGCCAGGATCCGGGCCACGTCCACCGCGACGTTCCCGGCGCCGACGACCACGGCCGAGCGGACACCGCCCAGGTCGAAGGGGGCGGCGTCCGGATGGCCGCTGTACCAGGACACGAAGGCCGTGGCGGAGTGCACGCCGGCCAGTTCCTCGCCGGGGATGCCGAGCAGCCGGTCGCGGGCGGCGCCCACGCAGTAGACGACGGCGTGGTAGAGCTCCAGCAGCCGGGCCGTGGAGAGCGGCCCGGAGCCGACCTCCACGTTCCCGAGGAAGCGGATCCGGTCCTCCTCCAGGACCGTGCGCAGGCTTCCGGTCAGCGATTTGATCTTCTCGTGGTCGGGGGCCACCCCGTACCGCACGAGGCCGTACGGGGCCGGCAGCCGGTCCAGCACGTCGACCCGTACGCCGGGCACCTCACGCTGCTGGACCAGTGCCTGGGCGGCGTAGACCCCGCTCGGGCCCGAACCGACGACGGCGACACGAAGCACGGCGGAGCTCCTCCCGCAGGTGCACCCAGCATGACACCGGCCCCCGGACCCGTCAGCCCATCGCGCGCATCCGGTGGATCTCGGCGCTCTGGGTGGCCACCACCTCGGTCGCCATCTCCTCGACGGCCACGTTGTTCCCCCGGGAGAGCGCCTCGCCCGCCATCTTCAGCGCGCCCTCGTGGTGCGAGGTCATCAGCGTCAGGAACAGCCGGTCGAAGTCGGCGCCCCTGGCGTCGCGCAACTGCTCCAGTTGCTGGGGCGTCGCCATCCCGGGCATGGTCGCGTGGTCGTGGCCGCCGGCGTGGGGAGCGGGCGCCGGGTGCCGGGCGACCCATTTCTCCATGGCGCCGATCTCGGGTCCCTGCGCGGCCGCGATCCGCTCCGCGACCCGCTTGACCCCTTCCGCGGAGGCGCGTTCCGGGGCCAGCGCGCTCATCGCGAGGGCCTGGCGGTGGTGCTCGGTCATGTCGCGCACGTACGTGTGGTCGGCGGCGTTGGGGCTGTCGTCGGGGCGTTCCCGGGCGGCCTGTTCGGGGGTGAGGGTGCGGGCCTTCTCGCCCGGTCTGCCGGGCGCGACCACCACCGCCGCCCCGTCGCCCGCCGCGTCCGCGGCGCCGTCGTCCTCGCATCCGGTGAGGGCGAGGAGGAGTCCGGCGGCCAGCGCCGCCGCCAGGAATCGGCCGACCAATGCATTTGCCATGTCCATGGAAACGACGATACTGCCGGGGTCCAGGTTCCGTTCCCACGAGGAACGGGACGTTCGGGCCCCCACGGGAGGCACAGTGACCTCGCTGCACACCGTCAGAGTGCGCCACCGGAGTCTGGGAGTGGCCTTGGCCGCCGCCGGACTCCTGACCACGCTCCTGGCGACCGCCGGACCGGCGGCCGCCACCCCCGACCCCGGGGACTTACGGCCGGGCGCCGGCTCCGGACGGAGCGCCGCTTCCGCCCCGGACCGCGAACTCGCCCCCGGCGAGATCCCCGGCCAGGACGAGATCGTCCACAGTCGCAACATCAAACCGCTGGCCAACATCCCCAGTGCCAACCCCAACGGCATCAACACCGACCTGGCGTTCGAGGGCAGGTACGCCTACGCGGGCAATTACGACGGCTTCACCGTCTACGACATCGCCAATCCCAAGTCCCCGAAGGTGGTCAGTCAGGTCCTGTGCCCGGGCGGCCAGAACGACATCTCGGTCTCCGGGGACCTGCTCTTCCTGTCGACGGACTCCTCGCGCAGCGACGACTCCTGCAACAGCGTCTCGCAGCCGGCCACGGAGAAGTCCTCCTGGGAGGGCATCAAGATCTTCGACATCAAGGACAAGAAGAACCCGAAGTACATCAAGTCCGTCGAGACGGCCTGCGGCTCCCACACGCACACGCTGGTGCCGGGCGGCCGTGACCTCTACCTCTACGTCGCCTCCTACTCCCCGAACGAGGCCTTCCCGGACTGCAAGCCCCCGCACGACGGCATCTCCGTGGTGAAGGTGCCCAAGAAGGCCCCCACCAAGGCCGCCGTCGTCGGCTTCCCCGTCCTCTTCCCGGACGGCGGCAACCCGGGCGCGCCCGCCAACCCCGGGGTCTCCAAGACCACCGGCTGCCACGACATCACGGTGCTGCCCTCCAAGAACCTGGCCGCCGGCGCCTGCATGGGCGACGGCATCCTCTTCGACATCACCAGGCCGGAACAGCCCCGGGTCATCGACCGGGTCCAGGACAACGTGAACTTCGCCTTCTGGCACTCGGCCACCTTCAACGAGCGCGCGAACAAGGTGGTGTTCACCGACGAGCTCGGCGGCGGTGGCGGCGCCACCTGCAACGAGGCGACCGGACCGAACCGGGGCGCCGACGGCATCTACGACATCACCGGCCGCGGCGACCAGCGCAAGCTCGTCTTCAAGAGCTACTTCAAGATCCCGCGCCACCAGGCCGACACCGAGAACTGCGTCGCCCACAACGGCTCGCTGATCCCGGTCGGCGGCGGCCGCGACATCATGGTCCAGGCCTGGTACCAGGGCGGCGTCTCGGTGTGGGACTTCACCGACTCCACCCGCCCCAGGGAGATCGGCTACTTCGAACGCGGCCCGCTGACCACCGACGCGCTCGGCCTCGGCGGCTCCTGGTCGGCGTACTACTACAACGGGCACATCTACTCGAACGACATCGTCAAGGGCCTCGACGTGCTACGGCTCGACGACTGGCGCACCGACAGCGCCAAGTGGGTGCGGATGGACCGCCTCAACGTGCAGACCCAGCCCGACTACCGCTGACCCCGACCGCGCCGGTCGTCGCGCGCGCCGGCGTCACACGAACGTCCCGCCGGGCGGTCCGCCGTCCGGCGGGACACCGAGCTCCCAGTCCAGTCCGTACCGCTGGAAGAGCTCGGCGCGCAGCCGGGGCCCGGGCATCGGTGCCCCCGGCAGCAGGACCGCCACCACCGCACCCATCAGCAGGGCCCGCAGCAGCGGATAGTCCGTGTCCACGTCCGCCGAGCCGTACCGGGTGACGGTGTCCCGCAGCAGCTCCGCGAGGCGCTGCTGCTCCGGGCACTGGATGAAGCCCTCGGCCGCGAGGATCCCCGCCATGTGCGTGCGCATCAGCCGGGGGTGGTCCCGGGCCAGCCCGAGGACCGCGTCGATGGCCCGGGCCAGCCGCTCGCGGCCGTCCGCGCTCCGCGGCTCCCGTTCCAGCGCCGCTTCCAGGGTCAGGTGCATCAACCGGTGCACGGCGGACTGCAGGAGCTGCCGCTTCCCCGGGAAGTAGTACGACACCAGGCCGCGGGCGGCGCCGGCGCGGTCGGCGATGTCGCCGAGCGTCGTGGCCTCGAAGCCGCGCTCGGACACCAGCTCGACCGTGGCCTGCAGCAGCCGCTCCCGGGAACGTCTGCGCAATTCTTCATTGACCGATGCGCTGCGCGGGGACATGCTTACTCCTGCGTTGACTGGCTCCGGGCCAATATACTCAGCGCACGGTGTCGTCTGTTCGGGGCGACGCGGGGGATCGCCCCGGGCAGGCACACCGGCACGCCGCGAGCGCCACCAGGGCAACCAGGGCCACGCCCAGGAGCCAGCCCGCGAGGACGTCCGAGAACCAGTGGACGCCCAGGTAGAGCCGGGTGAGGCCGACCCCGAGCACCGAGACGACGGCCACCGTCCACGCGCCGTACAGCACCGGCCGCGCGACCGTCCGCGGCATCAGCCACAGCAGCAGACCGCACACCACCGTGGCCGTCATCGCGTGCCCCGAGGGATAGGCCGCGTAGTGCGCGGAGTCGACGGGATCCGGCCACTGCGGGCGCTCCCTGCCGACGGCGGCCTTCAACCCCTGCTGCACCGCCGAGGCCACCAGGGTGCCCGCGGCCACGCACACGGCGCGTACGCGGTCCCCGTGCCACCACAGCCAACCGAAGGCCGCCGCGGCCAGGGCCCGCATGGTCCAGGGGTCCCAGATCCAATCGCTCAGCACCCGCATCAGCCCGGTGACCGCGGTGTGGGAGACGGCGTACGGGTGCAGCGCCCCCGCGACGTCCTCGTCGAGGCCGATGAGCGGCTGCCACCGGATCACCACCAGGACGGTCAGCACGGCCGCGGCGGCCGCACAGGCCGACCCCGTTTTCCCCAACCGGTTGTTCCGCATGCCCCGATCCTCGCAGCAAGCGGAACGCCTCCCTCACCTCAGCGCGCTGAGTCCCGGTACGAAGGCGACCAGCAGCGGCACGGCCGGCACCAGGGTGGCCAGCGCCGTCAGGCGCAACCGGCGGCCCGGGGACAGCCGGGGCGAGGCCGACAGCAGCCGCCGCACGCGCTGCGGCACGTGCGCCTGCGCGGTGGGGGAGGGGCCGAAGACCCCGCGGTCCTCGTTCAGCCCGACCAGGGCCAGCGCGATCGTCAGGCGCCCGTAGCGACGTGAGGCCACGTCGTCGGCGGCCAGCTCGACCAGCCGGTGCATCTCCGCCTCGAACGCGGCGAACACCGGCACCTGCGGGAACCCCCGCGACAGCGCCCGCGAGCAGTGCAGCAGCCAGTCGTGCCGGGCCGCCGCGTGCCCCTGCTCGTGCGCCAGCACGGCGTCCAACTGGCTGCCCTTGAGTCGGCCCAGTGCCGCCGTCGTCACCACCAGCTGCGGTACCGCCCCCGGCTGCCACCAGGCCTCCGGCCGCGGTCCCTCCAGGACGACGAGCCGCCCGGCCACCGGCTCCTCGCCGGGCAGCAGCGGCGCGCGGACCGACAGCTCGGCGTCCCGGGCGCGCCGCCGGGCCCGGGCCCGCAGCACCTCCCGCGTCAGCATCGCGCCGGTCCACAGGCCCCCGCAGGCCAGCGCCAGGGCGGTGCCGGTGGCCCACGGGCCGCCCGCCGCACCCAGCGCGTAGGCGTCGACGACCCCGTGCGGGGCCGCCGCGAACAGCCGACCCCGTACGGCCTGCCAGGCGGCGGCCGCGCTCAGCAGCATCGACAGGGCCAGGCACAGGAGCGTCGCGCCGACCACGCACTGCCACGCCCACAGCGCGACGACGGGTTCGCGATCGGGCCACTGGGCCCGGGCCAGGAGACGGGGTGCGAGCACCGCGGTCAGTGCGCCGAGCAGGAGGAGAACGGCGGGGACCATCATGGCCGCCAGCCTATGAGCGCACCCCTGCCCGCCGGTACGGTCCTGGGGTATTGGTGACGCAGGACACGTCCCGCGACGCGCCCGCCGCCCGTTGTCCCCGACCTCGCGGGTCGGGGCCGTCACATGGTCAGCAGCATCGCCAACATCCCCGTTCCCATGGCGAGTCGGCACGCGGGGATGAGGTCCCCGGGTCCGCCGGCCACCACGAGGGACCGCCCGCCGCCGCCGGCCGCGCCGACGGAATCGCCGCCCCCGGCCGCCACCAGCCGGGCTCCGCCGAGCAGCACGTAGCCCGCGTAGTAGAGGAGCAGCGCGCCCGTCACCGCCGGGAGGCCGGCCCGGCCGTGCCCGTGTCCGGCGGTCATCGACAGCGCCATGTAGGTCATCGCCAGCGAGCCGACGAGGTGGTGCGCGTGGTGGGCCCCGCCGCGCAGCATCCACAGGGCGTGCAGCGTCGCCCCGCCGAACACGGCGAGGAGGATCCCCGGACCCCACGCGCCGATCCCCGAGGGTGCGGCCATCGCCGCCATCCCGAAACCCATCACGGCCTCGCCGGCCGCCGGGCCGCGCTCGGGGCGTCCCGCTCTGCGCGCCCGCAGCAGACAGTAGGCACCGCTCACCGCGCACAGCAGCACGAGCAACCAGGCGGACAGGGCGGAGGAGGAGAACGGCATGGCGGGACCGTGCACGGCGGAACCTCCCGGTTCGTCGGCGTCACGGGAAGGAATGCCCGCCCGACACCGCGCTCACGCCGCCCCGCGCTACGCTCTCCATGCCTCACCAGGCATGTCATATGCCACCGCATCGAACGGAGCGCCCGATGTCCACCGCACAGCCCGCCGCCCTCAGCTTCCGTGCCGCCGTGGAGGCGGACGTACCGGAACTGGTGGTGCTCGTCGAATCCGCCTACCGCGGAGACGCCAGCCGGGCGGGCTGGACCACCGAGGCCGACTACCTGGACGGGCAGCGCACCGACCCGGAAGGTGTCCGCGCGGTCATCGAGAACAAGGACGGCGTGCTGCTCGTCGTCGAGCGCGCGGGTGGGATCGTCGCCTGCTGCCAGCTCGAACACCGGGGGGAGTACGCCTACTTCGGCATGTTCGCCGTCCGCCCCGGCCTCCAGGGCGGCGGCCTCGGCAAGGAGATCCTGGCCGAGGCGGAGCGCCGCGCCCGCGAGACGTGGGGGGCCGAGGAAATGCGGATGACGGTGATCAACGTACGGGAGGAGCTCATCGCCTACTACGTGCGCCGCGGGTACGTGCGCACCGGCGAACTGAGCCCCTTCCCCTACGGCGACGCGCGCTTCGGCGAGCCGCGCCGCGACGACCTGGCCTTCGAGCTGCTCGTCAAGTCGCTCTGAGGCACTGCGGGGCAACCCGCCCCGTGGGCCCGGCCGTCGGGTCGGGCCGTTCGGACAATTCGTTCGGACAAGCCGTTCGTTCGGGCCGTTCGGTCAGGCCGTGAAGCGGCCGGTGCTGCGGATCTCCGGGAGGCCGGTGACGGCGCCGTCCAGTTGGAGCGCCCGCGCCAGCCGCAGCCGGTCCAGCGTGTCGACCGTCCACCCCGTCACCCGCAGTCCGGCCGCGTGCGCCGCCTCCACGGTCTCCAGGGTGATGCGGCGGATGTCGAGGTCGAGCGTCCGCGCCCCCGCGGCCAGGCCCCGATCCACGACGTCCGCCCCGTGCCGCTCCGCGTGCAGCACCGTCCGGACGCCAGGCGCGAGATGGGCCACGGTGGTGAGCACCGCGCCGTCGCGCGAGGCCACCTCCACCCGTGAGGTCAGGTCCCGGCGCGCCAGGAGCTCCGCGAGCGCGGCCCCGGTGCGCTGGTCGTGCACCGAGATCCGCAGCGGGACCCCCACCGCGTCCAGCACCTCCTCCGGGAGGGGCGGGCGCTCGCCCTGCCCGGCGTCCAGGGCGCGCAGCTCGGCGAGGGTCAGGTCGGCGACGGCACCCGAGCCGTCGGTGGTGCGGTCCACTTCCGCGTCGTGCAGGACGACGAGGGCGCCGTCCTTGCTGAGGCGCAGGTCCAGCGCGATGACGTCCATCCCGCAGCGTTCCGCGCGGACGAACGACCGCAGGGTGTTCTCCGGTTCGACACCCATGACCCCGCGATGACCGATGGTGAGGAAAGTCAAGGTTCTCTCGCTTCCGTCGACGGCGGCTCCCCGCGCGGTCGCGGTGTCCCGACCGGCCGCGCGCGGTGAGGACGCATGCTAGTGCGCCCCGCCCGCGAAGGGACCGGGCGTGCGGGGGCCCGGATCGGCCGTCCGGCCGCTTCCCGCCGGGGCCGTGCGCGCCGGGGCGGGCGCGTGCCGCTCCGCCGTCGTCACCCGGGCGTGGGCGCGTCCCCACCGGCTTGACGGGCGGCCGCGCGGGGGCGGCGGAGGTCACCCTTGCGCGGTTGGTCCACCCGCCCCGAGGAGGGTTCTACGGCTCCTCCGGGCCCTGGGCCCGCTGCGGGTTCCGGCCTTCCGCCGGGGCCGCCCCGGCGAGGTCGGCCAGCAGGGCGCCGGCCAGCTCCAGTTCGGCCAGGTGCTGCCGTTCGCTCCAGCGCAGGACCAGCGTGGGAAAGGCCCACTCCGCCACGTCCGCCGCGTGCTCCATGGCCTCCCGTACGGCGGCCAGTTCGCCCCGGGTCCGCTCCATGTGGTCCGTCACCATCGCGCGCAGCCGCTCGGGCTCCGCCAGGTGCCCCAGCCAGATCCGCAGCAGCAGACCGTGCTTGAGCACCGGCGGGCCCGCCTGCGCGGTGTCGCCCGCCCATCCGGTCAGGGCCTCGCGGCCCGCGTCGGTGATCGCGTAGCGGCGCTTGGCACGCGCCTCCTCGGGTCCCGAGCGCACGGAGACCGCGTACCCCAGGTCCTCCAGCCGTCGCAGTTCCGCGTAGATCTGGCTGATCGCGGGCGACCAGTAGAAGAAACGGAGGGAGGAGTCCGCCCACTTCTTCAGCTCGTACCCGGTGCGCTCGCCGGGGAACGAGAGCAGACCGAGCACCGCCCACGCGGTGGGCGGGAGGTCTTGCTTCTTCGGTTCCTGACTACTAGTCATATTCCGAATCGAAGTGAGACCGGGCACGGGACGCAACCCTGGAGGCATCGTGAAATTCTCCGTGATCTTCGAAGCGCAGTTGGCCGACCCGACCGTGGAGCGGGAGCACCAGGTCATCCGCGACTGCGTCGAGCAGGCAGTACTGGCCGAACGCATGGGATTCGACCGGATCTGGGCCGTTGAGCACCACTCGTTGAAGTGGTACGCCCACATGTCCGCCCCGGAGGTTTTCCTGAGTTTCATCGCGGCCCGGACGCACACCATACGCATCGGGCACGGAGTCGTGTGCATGCCGTTCAACTTCAACCACCCGGTCCGGGTCGCCGAGCGCGCGGCCATGCTCGACCTGCTGTCCGGCGGTCGGCTCGACCTCGGGGCCGGGCGCGGCGGGACGGAGCAGGAGACCTCGCTGTGCGGTGTCGACCGGGAGCGGACCACCGCCGAGGTCGAGGAGGCGCTGCGGATCATCGGGCGGGCCTGGCAGGAGGAGGAGCTGGAGTACCACGGCGAACTGCTCGACATCGCGCCGCACCCGATCCTGCCGCGCCCGGCGCAGACCCCCCATCCGCCGCTGTTCCTGGCGTGCAGCCGGGGTGAGACCCTGGTGCGGGCGGCGGAGCTGGGGGTCGGGGCGCTCGTGATGGGCTTCGCCGGGCCGGAGTCGATCGCGGGCATGCGGGCCGTCTACGACGCGGCGATCGCGGGGCGGGACGGGAGCGCCTTCGTGTCCACGGTGGTCAACGACCACTTCTCGGTGCTCTGCCCGACGATCGTGCTGGAGGACCCGGAGGAGGCCCGCCGCGTCGGGATCCGGGGGCAGCGGTTCTTCGCGCAGTCCATCGGGCACTGGTACGGCGGCGCCGGCGTTCCGGACGAGGCGGTGGTGGCGGGTGCCGACGAGGAGGCCGGCATGCGCCGGGCGGCCGAGCAGGTCGTGGCGCGGCTGCACGAGTTGGACATCCCCGTCCGGCCCACGGCCACGGCCACCTTCAACCCCGACCACGCCTACGGCGGCGCGGACGACGCCATCGCTTACGTGGAGCGATTGGAGGCGGCCGGCGCGGACGAGGTGATGTGTCTCATCCAGATGGGCACGGTGCCGCAGGAGGCGTGCTTGGAAACCATCCGACAATGGGGTGAAAAGGTCATTCCTCACTTCTCCGGTCGCGGAGCGCGAACAGGGGGACACGCACCGCTGCGCGGAGTCGGGTCGAGTGGCCCCGAATGATGCGGAGTGATGGCTTCCATGCTCGGCGACGGGAAGACTTCCGGCAAAGAAGGGGGTGGCGCAGGATAATTTCCTGAGTTTCCTCTTGAGCGGGAGAGCCTCCCATGCCTACCCTGTGCCGACGTGAGGTTCTCCTGTGGAGGAAGTGACATGACGGAAACTCTTGTGCCGGGTGTCGGCGGTGCCGTGATAACCGCTGGCGCGCGGGTGGTCGACCACCCGGCGTGGCCCGAGCTCAAGGCCGCCGTGGAGGAGATTCGTCCCTGGCAGAGCGCGGACGGCTCCATCGACTTCGAGGCGGAGGGCGCGCACGCCCGCGCCACCGTCATGGCCGCCGTGGAGCGCGTGATCACCGCCGTCGAGACGCTGTCGCCGCTGCTCCCGCACGCCGCCGCGTACCACGAGGCCCTCGTGGCCGACCTGCGCAAGTGGGCCGCCGACGACTTCCGCGTCCCGGACTTCCTCGACTCCCTGCTGGCCTTCCAGCCCGCCGCCGAGCGCGCCGACGGGCTCCAGCACCTCGTGGTCTTCCCCATGTACACGCAGAACGGCAACCCGGACCGCAACCTGGAGGCCGTCGCGCTCAAGATGGTGTGGCCCGAGTGGCTCGCCGAGCTGGAGCGCACCCGCTACGACAACCCGCTCTTCCTCGGCATCACCTTCGAGGACTTCACCCCGGGTTACGACACGAACTCCGCCGTCCTCTTCCCGGAGACCATCGCCGTCCGCGAGGCCCCCGAGCGCTTCACCTGGGGCGGCATCTTCTGCGACCGCGAGGCCGCGCGCTACCGCAAGGTGACCGCCGCCGCCGTGGACATCCTCGGCATCGAGCTGCCCGAGGACATCGCCGCCATGGTCGAGGACCAGGAGCGCTGCGAGAAGGCCTTCGTCCTGTGGGACATGGTCCACGACCGCACCCACAGCCACGGCGACCTGCCGTTCGACCCCTTCATGATCAAGCAGCGCCAGCCGTTCTGGATGTACGGCCTGGAGGAGCTGCGCTGCGACCTCACCGCCTTCAAGGAGGCCGTGAAGCTGGAGTCCGAGGGCAACGAGCACGGCCGCGACGTGCAGTACGCGGTCCTCTTCGACCGGATGTTCCGCTTCCCGGTGTCCGGCGACCGCAACCGCAACTACGACGGTCTCGGCGGCCAGCTGCTCTTCGCGTACCTCCACAAGCACGACGTCGTGCGCTGGACGGACAACAAGCTGAAGATCGACTGGATGCGCGCCCCGCAGGTCACCAACCAGCTCTGCGCCGAGATCGAGGACCTCTACCGGGCCGGCATCGACCGCCCGAAGCTCGTCCACTGGTTCAAGGCGTACGAGCTCGTCTCCACCTACCTGGCTCCGCACCCGGGATCCAAGTGGGCCAAGGGTGCCGACGCCCTCGACACGACGCAGCCGCCGCGCAAGCTCGTGGACGACGTGCTTCCGGACGAGTTTCCGCTCAGCATGTTCTACGAGGCCCTCGCCAAGAAGCTCAAGGGCGTGATCGCCTCCACCAAGGGCATCACCGCCCTGAACGCCGAGACGGCCGGCCGGGCCGCCGCATGAGCACCGCTCCGCAGGAGGCTGCACAGATGAACGGCTCCGTGAACGGCAACGGCAAGCTCCACGGAGCGGTGGTCGCGGTGGCGGGAGCCGGCGGCCCCGCCGGGCGCGCCACGCTGCTCCGCCTCGCCGAGGCGGGCGCGGTGGTCGTGGCCTCCGACGCCGACCCGGCACGCCTCGCCGAGGCCGTCGACGCGGCCCGCTACGCCCACGGCGGCGCCACCATCACCGGTGACACCGTCGACCTGCTCGACCTGGACGCCACCAAGGCGTGGGCCGAGCACACCGAGAAGGAGTTCGGCCGCCTCGACGGGGTCGTCCACCTGGTCGGCGGCTGGCGCGGCAGCAAGACGTTCACCGATGTGGACCTCGCGGACTGGGACTTCCTGGAGAAGCTCCTCATCCGCACCGTCCAGCACACCTCGCTCGCCTTCCACGACGGCCTGCTGCGCAGCGACATCGGCCGATACGTGCTGATCAGCCAGTCCGGCGCGCACAAGCCGGTCGCCAACAACGCCGCCTACAACGCCGGCAAGGCGGCCGCCGAGGCCTGGACCCTCGCCATGGCGGATTCCTTCCGCAAGGCGGGCGGCGAGGACGGCCCGCAGGCCGCGGCTGCGATCCTGGTCATCAAGGCACTGGTGCACGACGCGATGCGCGCGGAGCGCCCCAATGCGAAGTTCGCGGGCTTCACCGACGTCGCGGAGCTGGCCGAGGCCATCGCCGGCGTGTGGGAGCGGCCCGCCTCCGAGGTGAACGGACAGCGTCTGTGGCTCACTCCGCAACCGTGAGGACCGATGCCGTGAAGACCGACGCGCGGCGCCACCACGACCCCGCGGTGCGCGGGTTCGCGAGCGACAACTACGCCGGGGTGCACCCGGAGGTCCTCGCGGCCATCGCCCTCGCCAACGGCGGTCACCAGGTGTCGTACGGCGAGGACGAGTACACCGAGAACCTGCAGAAGGTCTTCCGCAGTCACTTCGGGCCGTACGCGGAAACCTTCCCGGTCTTCAACGGTACGGGCGCCAACGTCGTCGCCCTCCAGGCCATGACCGACCGGTGGGGCGCCGTGATCTGCGCCAAGTCCGCCCACATCAACGTGGATGAGGGCGGCGCCCCCGAGCGCATGGCCGGCCTCAAGCTGCTCACCGTTCCCACGCCGGACGGCAAGCTCACCCCCGAGCTGATCGACCAGGAGGCCTGGGGCTTCGACGACGAGCACCGGGCCATGCCCCAGGTCGTCTCGATCACCCAGAACACCGAGCTCGGCACGGTCTACACGCCGGACGAGATCAAGGCGATCTGCGACCACGCCCACGGCCTCGGCATGAAGGTGCACCTCGACGGCGCCCGCATAGCCAACGCCGCGGCCTCGCTCGACGTGCCGATGCGCACCTTCACGAACACGGTCGGCGTGGACGTGCTGTCGTACGGCGGCACCAAGAACGGCATGATGTTCGGCGAGGCCGTGGTCGTGCTGAACCCGGACGCCGTCCGCAAGATGAAGCACATCCGCAAGATGTCGATGCAGCTCGCGTCCAAGATGCGCTTCGTCTCCGTCCAGCTGGAGGCGCTGCTCGCCAAGGACCTGTGGCTGCGCAACGCCCGCCACGGCAACGCCATGGCGCAGCGGCTCGCGGCCGGCGTGCGGGAGACCGACGGCGTGGAGATCCTCTACCCGGTGCAGGCGAACGCGGTGTTCGCCCGCCTGCCGCACGAGGTCACCCGGCGGCTCCAGGAGCGCTACCGCTTCTACTTCTGGGACGAGGCCGCCGGCGACGTCCGCTGGATGTGCGGGTTCGACACCCAGGAAGAGGACGTGGACGGCTTCCTCCAGGCGCTGAAGGAAGAGCTGGCGCGCTGACCCGGCCCGCCGATAAATCAATAGGCATGCGCGAGAGCGCATAGATATGCTGCTGGATCATGGAAATGATCCAGCAGCATGCCGACCTCGACGCCTATGTGGTGGCGGACGAGGCCGTAGACCACGACCATCCCTTCGTGCGCGAGACCGCCGACGCCCTGTGGACGGCCACCGGCGACGACCGGACCTACGCGGAAGTGGCCTACGGCTTCGTCCGCGACACCGTCGGACACTCCGCCGACACCGGCGACGAGCGCGTCACCTGGCGGGCCTCCGACGTCCTGCGCACGCGCAACGGCATCTGCCTGGCCAAGTCCCACGCCCTCGCCGCGCTGCTGCGCGCCCGGGGCATCCCCACGGCCCTGTGCTACCAGCGACTCCTCGCCGACGACGGTGCCGCGCACATGATCCACGGCCTGATCGCCCTGCGGCTGCCCGGCACCGCCCGCTGGTCCCGGCTCGACGCCCGCGGCAACAAGCCCGGCGTCGACGCCCGCTTCGACCTCGACCGCGAACGGCTCGCCTTCCCCGTGCGCCCGGACCTCGGCGAGAGCGACTACCCCGAGCTGTACGCCGCCCCGCACCCGGCCGCCCTCAGGGCGCTCCGGGAGTCCCCCGACCGGACACGGCTCTGGCGGAACCTGCCGACGGCCCTGTAACGGCCTCCGGCACGGGACCGCGGGCCACCACCAGCAGGTGCAGGGCGGCGGCCACGAGCTGGAGCACCGCGATCCCGAGCAGCAGCGTCCACGCCGGGGCCGCGGCCGTCAGCCCCACGAGGGCGGCGCCCGCGGAGGCCGCCGTCAGCTTCAGTCCCGCCCCCAGGGTGAAGACCTGCGCCCGCACCCCGTCCGGCGCGTACTGCGAACGGATCCGCAGCGTCGCCGTCAGCAGCGGTCCGTCGCACACCCCGGCCACCGCGAACAGCGCGGCCGTCGCGGGCACCGACGGGGCGAACGCGGCCGCCGCCAGGGCCGCCCCGGTCCCGGCCATCGCCCAGCGGGCCAGCCTGCCCGGCGCCACGGAGGTGATCCGGCCCAGCGTCAACGAGCCGGCCAACGCCCCCACCGCGAAGGCCGTCATCAGGACCCCGCCCGCGCCCGGGCTGCCGAGCTCCGCGGCCAGCAGCACCGAGCAGGTCGTCAGCGCCCCGACGCCGACGAAGGCCAGGGTCGTCGCCGAGGTGACCGCCCGCAGCTCCCGGACCCGCCACAGCGCGGCGAGGCCCGCACCGAGCCCGGCCCGGGGACCGTCCTGCGGCCGGGCCGCGCCGGGGGCCTCGTACGGGAGGGTCGCCGCCAGGAGCGCCGCCAGGGCGCCGGAGGCGGTCAGCAACGCCATCGCGGGGCCGGCCGAGGCCAACGCCGTGATCGTGCCGACCGCGGCGGGCGCCGTGACCGCCGCCGCGTTGTACGTGGACGCGTCCCAGCCGTACGCCCGGTCGCGCCCGGGCCCCTCCGGCACCAACGAGGCGACGAGGCTGGACAGCCCGCCCGTCACCATCGGCCCGCAGGTCCCGCCGAGCACCGCCACGGCCAGCACCGCCGGCCAGGGCGCCCGGCCCAGCAGCGCCGCCAGCGCGGCCGTCGCGGCCGTGAACCCGGCCAGCGCGCCCACGTGGAACAGCCGGGGCCGCCGGGTGCGGGCGGCGGCGGCGCCCGCGAGGGGCGCCGCCAGGACGTGCGGGGCCAGCCAGGCCGTCAGGACGAACGCCCCGTGCGCCGCGCTCCCCGTGCGCTCCAGGGCCAGCAGCACCACCGCCATGCCCATGCCCTCGGAGGCGAACCGCGCCGCCAGCGCCGCCCCCAGGTACCTCCCGAACCCACCCATGCCCCGTACCCCCTCCGGTACCGACCCGCACCGCGTGTAACGTGTTGCCGAGGAAAGACGTTACGTCATGTGGGTGTACGGCGAAAGGATCCGACGATGGCAGGCGCACGGAACGCGGGTGGTCCTGCGGGTGAGGGCTTCTCGGCGGCCCGGCGGCTGATCGAATGCTCCGAGGCGGTCCGCGTCGACCCCGCACTCGCGCGGGACGGCCTCGCCGCCCTGCTCGCCCGGCACGGCGAACACCCGGCCGATCTCACCCCCGAGGCCTTCGGCGAGGCGGACGCGGTCGAACTGCGGGCCGCCGCGCTCCGAATGGCCGGGGTGCTCGCCGAGACCGACGAGGACCGAGCCGCCGAGGCCCTCAACGTCCTGCTGGAGGAGTGCGGGACCCGGCCCCGGCTGACCCGGCACGACGGCCACCCCTGGCACCTGCACGTCGACCGGGGCGACGGGGCCCATTGGGGCGACTGGTTCCTGGCCTCCGGCGCCCTCGCCCTGGCGCAACTGCTCACCGAGCACGGACGCGTCGTTTGGGGGGCCTGCGCGGCCACGGGCTGCGGGCGGCTCTTCCTCGGGACGGGCCCCGGCAGCGTCCGCCGCTACTGCTCCACCACCTGCTCCACGCGCGCCCGCGTCGCGGCCCACCGACGCCGCAGGCGCGAGGAGGGCGCGGGTTGAGGGAGCCGGGCCGGGCGCCGACATCCCGGGCGGGGCGGGCGGGGCGGGCCGCCGGCGCCCCCCCCCCCCCCCCCACCCCCCCCCCC
>NZ_JBHVPG010000019.1:0-29466 GCF_042887545.1 Streptomyces sp. NPDC057939 | reverse complement strand
CGCCCGCGGCGGGGGTGGGGGGGGGGGGTTTTTTGGTGGGGGGGCGGGGCCCCCAAACCGGGGGGGGGGGGGGGGGGGGGGGCCGCCGGCGCCCGCCCCGCCCGCTGTACGGCTCATACCGTCTTGATGCCGCCGCCCTCGACCACGTAGTCGGCGCCCGTCACGCTCGCCGCGCGGTCCGAGGCGAGGAACACGACGACGGACGCGACCTCGTCGGGCTCGACGATGCGGCCGGTGGTCATGCCCATGGACGCGGGCACGCCGGTCAGGAACTCGCGGTGCTCGACGCCGTTGGCCTCGGCGAGGAGGGCGCCGAAACCGCCCTCGCCCTCCCATATGGCGGTGCGCGTGGGGCCGGGGGAGACCGTGTTCACGCGGACGCCCCGGGGGCCGAACTCCTCCGACAGCGACTTCCCGAACGCGTTGAGGCCCGCCTTCGCGGCGCTGTACTCGATCGGGCCCGTGGCGGGCAGGCGCGCGCACATCGACGAGATGTTCACGATCGACCCGCGGCGCTCCAGGATGCTCGGCAGCAGTCCGCGGGTGACCCGGACCGTGCCGAACAGGTTGACCTCGAAGCTGTGCGCCCACAGCGCGTCGTCGGTCGCGAGGAACCCGTCGAGGTTGAACCGGTCCCCGCCACCCAGGTTGTTGACCAGGATGTCCACGCCGCCGAGTTCCGCGAGGGCCCGTGCCCCCAGTTCCCGAGCGCCCTCCGGCGTGCTCAGATCGACCGGGACGGGGTGGGCGCCGGTCTCCTTCAGCTCGGCGGTGATCGTACGGGCCGCGCCGACCACGCGAACCCCCTCGGCGACGAGCCGGCGGGTGATCGCGAGACCGACTCCCCGGCCGGCCCCGGTGACGACGGCGGTCTTTCCCACGAGATCGAGATCCATGTCGGACTCCTTCAGAATTTTTGAACCACAGGTACAAAATCAGGTCATGAAAAAGGTGGCCGTCGGGACGGCCCCTCGTCCTGCGTACTAGAGCGACGCCACCGCGGCGTCCACGACCCGCTTCAGCTGCGAGGCGTCCTCCGCGGTCTTCGCCAGCACCCGCATGCCGATCACGGTCGCGAGCAGCCAGGAGGCCGTCGCCGCCGCGTCGCGGCCGGTGTCGATCTCGCCGGCGCGCTGCCCCTCCTCGACGGTCGTGCGGAAGGCGCCCTCGGTGCGCGCGAACATCTTGCGCACCGTGTCGGTCGTCCAGGGGTCGGACGGCGCCGATTCGGCGGCGGTGTTGACCGCCATGCAACCGCGCCGGTCCGGGTCGCCCAGATCGAGCTCGACCAGGGCCTCCAGCGCGCCCCGCAGTCGGTCCTTCGCGGAACCGGGGTGGTCGAGCAGTTCCGTCAGCCAGGCCGCCTGCGCGTCCCGGTAGCGGGCGAGCGCCCGCTCGAACAACGCCTGCTTGCTGCCGAAGGCGTTGTAGAGGCTGCCCTTGCCGATGCCGATCTCGTCCACGAGGTCCTGCGGGGTCGTCGCCCCGTACCCCTTGCGCCAGAACACGTCCATCGCGCGCTCCACCGCCACGTCCGGATCGAACTGCTTCGGTCTGCCCATGGCGTTACCGTAGCAGCGTTTTTGACCTTGGGGTCAAATAATTGTCCGGGGGTCGCCGATCAAGGATCAAGGCGATCGAGGAATGCCGCGTCCGGGAGGGGAGCCGCCCGCGAATGCCGGGCGGGCGACCCCTCGTGACCGGGAGGTGGTTCAGCCGGCTTCCTTGACCTGCGCGGCCGTCGGGGCCGTACCGCCCAGGTGGGCCGGCAGCCACCAGGAGTCCTCGGGACCGGCCGGCTTGGCCGGGTAGGCGCGCTGCGCCGCCTCCAGCAGCTCCTGCACCCGCTCGCGCAGGCGGCGGGTGATCGCCCCGGCGTACTGGTCGGACGGGGCCTCGATCGGCTCGCCGATCCGCATCGTCACCGGGATGTGGCTGCGCTTGAGGTTCTTCGGGCGCCCCTTGGTCCACAGTCGCTGCGTGCCCCACAGTGCCACCGGGATCAGCGGGACACCCGCCTCCTGGGCCATCCGCGCCGCACCCGACTTGAAGCTCTTGAGCGTGAACGACTGGGAGATCGTCGCCTCCGGGAACACCCCGATGATCTCGCCGGCCCGCAGGGAGTCCAGGGCGTGCTGGTACGCGGACTCGCCCTGGGCGCGGTCCACCGGGATGTGCTTCATGGCGCGCATCAGCGGACCGGACACCTTGTGCCGGAACACCGACTCCTTGGCCATGAAGCGCACCAGGCGCTTCTGCGGCCGCGCGGTGAGACCGGCGAAGATGAAGTCGAGGTAGCCGATGTGGTTCGACACCAGGACCGCCCCGCCCTGGCGCGGGATGTTCTCGGTGCCCTTCATGTCGATGCGGATGTCCAGCGCACGGAAGAGGGTGTGCGCGGCGCCGATCACTGGGGGATAGACGAGCTCAGCCATGGTGGGGAGACCCCGCTTTCTGCCTGGGGAGGTGCTCCCGGCCGGAAGTTACGGAAGCGTAGGTACGCGACCATGGGGGGATCGTGCCCCAAACGGGGCCCGCTGGCCAGCCCAGACGGCCGTGCCCGGAGAGATTCTCGTCACGCGGGGAATGCCGCATGGCGGCCCTGCGCTGGGACAAGGGCTCCGCCGGGCACCCGCCGGGCGGTTACGAACATACGGACAGGGTGGACGGGAGCACGCGTGCACGGGCACGGAGCGGACGGGGACGGCGACGGGCGACCGCCCACCGGGCGGGGGCGGGGCGGCCCCCTGGGCGCGGGCGAACTGGGGCGGGAGCCGGGGGAGCGGGCCAGCCTGGTCCAGTTCTCCACCGCGTTCTGTCAGCCCTGCCGGGCCACCCGGCGGATCCTCGCCGAGGTCGCGGGCCTGGTTCCCGGGGTCGCGCACATCGAGATCGACGCCGAGCGGAACCTGGACCTGGTGCGCGCCCTCGGCATCGCGAAGACCCCGACCGTGCTCGTCCTGGACGCGGCCGGCCGCGTGGTCCGCCGCGCCGAGGGAATGCCGCGCAAGGCCGATGTGATCGCGGCCCTCGGGGAAGCGGTGTGACGGGTGCGCCGGTGCGTGCGCCCGTACGGAGCGTGACGCGCCTGACATCTGACCGATCCGGCTTGACTGTGTACACGTGAGATCGTCAGGCTGACGACATGCGGTATGAACTCCTGCTTTACGGGCGGGTCCACGTGGACCTCGTCCGCCACGCGAGCGCGCGCTGTTGGGATCACTGACGAATCCGGCCCCCGATCCCCGACTGCGTCCGCGATTCCCGCGGCAGAAGGAAGTCCTGCGATGACCGCCCAGACCACTCGGATGTCCTCTTCCGCGCCCCTCGGCGCCGACCGCTCCGGCCTGCCCGGCTCCCCCGAACTGCTGCGCTCCGTCTTCCGTCGCCATGCCGCCGGCGTCGCGGTGATCACCGCGGAGCTCGACGGCAGGCCCGCCGGATTCACGGCCACCTCCTTGAACTCGGTGTCCGCCGACCCGCCCCTGCTGTCCTTCACCATCGGCACCGGCTCCTCCAGCTGGCCCGCGGTGCGGGAGTCCGACCACCTCGGCGTGCACATACTCGGCGAGCACCAGAGCGAGCTGGCCGGGCTCTTCGCGACCAGCGGAGCCGACCGTTTCGGCCTGGACACCGGCTGGGTCCGGGGCCCGCACGGGGTTCCGCTGCTGGACGGGGTGCTGGCCTGGCTGGTGTGCCGGGTGGTGGCGAGGGTGCCCGCGGGCGCGCACCGTGTGATCATCGCGGAAGCGGTGGCCGGGGATCCGGCCGGGGAAGGCCGTCCGCTGCTCTACCACCAGGGGCGCTTCAACGCGTTGCGGGACTGAATCGTCCCTGCTGGGGCGGGTCGGGACGGCGTTGTCAAGGTCACAGTTCGGTGGCCTTGCACCTGGCGGGGACCCGAGGTGTACTGACGAGTAACATTCCCATCGGAGCGCGGGCCGCCCCGACCGGGATCCGCCCGACATGGCGCCTATGCTGCCTGCACAAGGCGGTACCAAAAAAGACGATGCGGTAGGAGAGCCGGCGTGAGCCTGAGGATCGTTGTCTGTGTGAAGTACGTGCCCGACGCCACCGGCGACCGGCAGTTCACCGAGGACCTGACCGTCAACCGTGACGACGTCGACGGCCTGCTGTCGGAGCTCGACGAGTACGCCGTCGAGCAGGCTCTGCAGATCGCCGACGAGGCGGACGACGCGGAGATCACCGTCCTGACCGTGGGCCCCGAGGACGCCAAGGACGCGCTGCGCAAGGCGCTGTCCATGGGTGCCGACAAGGCGATCCACGTCGAGGACGACGACCTGCACGGCTCCGACGTCATGGGCACCTCGCTGGTGCTGGCCAAGGCCATCGAGAAGGCCGGCTACGACCTGGTCATCGCGGGCATGGCCTCGACCGACGGCGTGATGGGCGTGCTGCCGGCCATCCTGGCCGAGCGTCTGGGCGTCCCGCAGGTCACCCTGCTCTCCGAGGTCAAGGTCGAGGACGGCGTCGTGACCGGTCGCCGTGACGGCGACTCCGCGAGCGAGCAGCTGGAGGCGTCCCTCCCCGCGCTCGTCTCGGTGACGGACCAGTCGGGCGAGGCCCGCTACCCGTCCTTCAAGGGCATCATGGCCGCCAAGAAGAAGCCGGTGGAGTCCTGGGACCTGTCGGACCTCGACCTGGAGGCCGAAGAGGTCGGTCTGGAAGGCGCCTGGACCGCGGTCGACTCCGCGACGCAGCGTCCCGCCCGCACCGCCGGCACGGTCGTCAAGGACGAGGGCGAGGGCGGCAAGCAGCTGGCCGAGTTCCTGGCCGGCCAGAAGTTCATCTGAGAACTTCGGCCATCCCCTCTTAGTCCCCAGATACTTCGCAATCGCAGGAGAGCAGTCCCATGGCTGAAGTTCTCGTCTTCGTCGACCACGCGGACGGTGCCGTCCGCAAGCCCACCCTCGAACTGCTGACGCTGGCCCGCCGCATCGGCGAGCCCGTCGCCGTCGCCCTGGGTGCCGGCGCCGCCGACACCGCCGCGGTCCTCGCCGAGCACGGCGCCGTCAAGGTCCTCACCGCCGACGCCCCCGAGTTCACCGAGTACCTCGTCGTACCGAAGGTGGACGCGCTCCAGGCCGCGTACGACGCCGTCTCCCCGGTCGCCGTGCTCGTCCCGTCCTCCGCGGAGGGCAAGGAGATCGCCGCGCGCCTCGCCGTGCGCATCGGTTCCGGCATCATCACCGACGCCGTCGACCTGGAGGCGGGTGACGAGGGTCCGGTCGCGACGCAGGCCGCCTTCGCCGCGTCGTTCACCACCAAGTCCCGCGTGTCCAAGGGCACCCCGGTCATCACCGTCAAGCCGAACTCGGCCCCGGTCGAGGCCGCCCCGGCCGCCGGTGCCGTCGAGGCGCTCGCCGTCACCTTCGGCGCCCTGGCCACCGGCACCAAGGTCACCTCGCGCACCCCGCGCGAGTCCACCGGCCGCCCCGAGCTGACCGAGGCCGCGATCGTCGTCTCCGGCGGTCGTGGCGTCAACGGTGCCGAGAACTTCGGCATCATCGAGGCCCTCGCGGACTCCCTCGGTGCGGCCGTCGGTGCCTCGCGCGCCGCCGTGGACGCCGGCTGGTACCCGCACTCCAACCAGGTCGGCCAGACCGGCAAGTCGGTCTCCCCGCAGCTGTACATCGCCTCCGGCATCTCGGGCGCGATCCAGCACCGCGCGGGCATGCAGACCTCGAAGACCATCGTCGCCATCAACAAGGACGCCGAGGCTCCGATCTTCGACCTCGTCGACTACGGCGTGGTCGGCGACCTCTTCGCGGTCGTCCCCCAGCTGACCGAGCAGATCCAGGCCCGCAAGGGCTGACCTGCGGGGCAAGCAGTCTCCGGGGCCGTGTGGTGTTTGTCACCACACGGCCCCGAGTCGTTTCCGGCTCCGGGCGGAGGGACCATTGACGGAGCGGAACCCCGTGATTAAATTCTGCTATGCGGATCTAAGATTCCGTGAAGCGGAAAAGAGGAGAGTGCACGATGGGTCAGCAGGAGAAGGTGGCGACGAGCCTCGCAGGCGCGGTCAGCGAGGGCATCAGCGCCTCCCTCGCGCCGGTGGACGCGGAACTCGCGCGCCACTACCCGGGCGACCCCGGCACCCGTCAGCCCATCCACACCGTCTACGTACCCGGTGACGTCTTCGCCGCCGACACCATCCGCTCCTGGGGCGACCAGGCCCTCGCCGCCCTCGACGAGCACGCCCCGGACGCCGCCACCTTCGCCAGGGTGCTGGGCATCTCCGACGAGCTCGCCGTACCGGTCTACGACCGAGTCCGCGCCAAGCTGGCGAGCGAGCCGATCGAGGACCTCCGCGTCGACTTCGAGGACGGCTTCGGCGTCCGCTCCGACGAGGAGGAGGACCAGGCCGCGGCCCGCGCCGCCCGTCTCGTCTCGGAGGCCTTCGCCAACGGCACGAACGCCCCGTACATGGGCGTCCGCATGAAGTGCATGGAGTCCAACGTCCGCGACCGCGGCATCCGCACCACCGACATCTTCCTGTCCGGGCTGCTCGCCCACGGCGGTCTGCCCGAGGGCCTCGTCCTGACCCTCCCCAAGGTCACCTACGCCGAGCAGGTCAGCGCCTTCGTCAAGCTGCTGGAGGCCTTCGAGATCACCCGGGGCCTGCGCCCGGGCCGGATCGGCTTCGAGATCCAGATCGAGACCAGCCAGTCGATCGTCGCCTCCGACGGCACCGCCACCGTGGCCCGGATGATCGAGGCCGCCAAGGGCCGCGCCACCGGCCTGCACTACGGCACCTTCGACTACAGCGCCTGCGTCGGCGTCTCCGCCGCCTACCAGTCCAGCGACCACCCCGCCGCCGACCACGCCAAGGCGATCATGCAGGTGGCGGCCGCCGGCACCGGCGTGCGCGTCTCGGACGGCTCGACGAACGTCCTGCCCATCGGCACCACCGAGCACGTCCACGAGGCCTGGAAGCTGCACTACGGCCTCACCCGCCGCGCCCTGGCCCGCGCCTACTACCAGGGCTGGGACATGCACCCGGCGCACCTGCCGACCCGCTACGCGGCCGTGTTCACGTTCTACCGCGAGGGCCTGGAGGCCGCCGCGGCCCGCCTGAAGGCGTACGTCGCCAAGATCGAGGGCGACGTCATGGACGAGCCCGCCACCGCCAAGGCCCTCGCCGGTTACCTCGTGCGCGGCCTCGACTGCGGCGCCGTCGGTACCGAGGAGGTCACGGCGCTGACCGGCCTGACCCGCGCCGAACTGGACGCCTTCGCCATTCCGCGCCGCTCCGCGACGCTGACGGCGACCGCCTGATCCACGCGCGTGCGTACGGCCCGGTCGGGGACCCCCGACCGGGCCGTACGTCGTCGCGAGCGCGGTCCGGTCAGCCGCCCGCCGGGGGCAGCTCGCCCGAGCCCCGGGGGATCAGGCGGGTCGGCAGCTCGATGCGGGCCGGCGGGAGGCCCGCGCCCGCCAACCGCTGGAACAGCCGGTCCGTCGCCACCCGGCCCAGGGCGGCCGCGTCCTGGGCGACCACCGTGACGCCGGGGTCCAGCAGGTCGGCCAGCTCGAAGTCGTCGAAGCCCACCAGGGCCACCGGGCCCGGCCGGGCGGCGAGGACCCGTACGAGGGTGACGGTCACCCGGTTGTTCCCCGCGAAGAGTGCGGTGACCGCGTCGGGGCCGTTCAGCATCGCCCCTGCGGCGGCCGTCACCCGCTCGGGGGCGGTCGAACCGAGGGAGACCCAGGAGGCCGGCACCGGCAGGCCCGCCCGGTCCATGGCCTCGTGGTAGCCGCGCAGCCGCTCCGTGGCGGTGTGGATGCGGGGGTGGTCGCCGATGAACCCGATCCGGCGGTGCCCGCCCGCGATCAGGTGGGCCACGCCGTCACGGGCACCGCCGAAGCTGTCCGACAGCACGACGTCCGCGTCGATCCGACCGGCCGGCCGGTCCACGAACACCGTCGCCACGCCCGCCCGGATCTCCGGCTCCAGGTACCGGTGGTCGTCACCGGCCGGGATCACGATCAGACCGTCCACCCGGCGGGCGCACAGCGCGAGCGCCAACTCCCGCTCGCGGTCCGGGTCCTCGGCGCTCGAACCGTTGATGAGGAGCGCGCCGTGCGTGCGGGCCACCTCCTCGACGGCCCGGTTGAGGGGACCGTAGAACGGGTCCGCGAGGTCTTCGAGGACCAGGCCCACGGTCGCCGTACGGCCCTTGCGGAGCACCCGCGCACTGTCGTTGCGGCGGAAACCCAGCGCCTCGATGGCCTCCTGGACCCGCCTCTTGGTGTCGGGGGTCACCCCGGGCTCGCCGTTGACGACCCGTGAGACCGTCTTCAGGCCCACGCCCGCCCGGGACGCCACGTCCTTCATGGTCGGCCGGTTGCCGTAGCGGGGCCCGGAAGGGTGACGGGTGTGGGGCACGGTGGGGAAACCTCCGGATGCGGGCGGGCTGACAGGGCTCTGACCTTGAGGATAAGCACTTCGGCGACGAGCGGGTTTCCATGGCAGGGTGGGGCGGGCAAGCCACTGGGGGCTACGCAGGGGAGCCAAGGGGAGAGGGGTAGACGTGATCGTCTGGATCAACGGCACGTTCGGTGCCGGGAAGACCAGCACGGCCCGCGAACTGGCCGGACTGCTGCCGGACAGCACCCTGTTCGACCCGGAGCTCATCGGGGCGGCACTGAACCGGCTCCTGCCGCGCGAACGTCTCGCGGAGGTGAACGACTACCAGGACCTGCCGAGTTGGCGGCGGCTGGTCGTCGACACGGCCGCCGCGATGCTGGCCGAGCTCGGGGGCGTGCTGGTGGTGCCGATGACCCTGCTCCGCCAGGAATACCGCGACGAGATCTTCGGGGCGTTGGCGGCCCGGCGCATTCCCGTGCGACACGTCCTGCTCGCCTCTGAGGAAACGATCCTGCGCGAGCGGATCGCGACCCGTCGGGAACCCGGCGACCCGGAGGTCGTGGACGCAAGGGTCCGACAGTGGGCGTACGACCACATCCCCGCCTACCAGCAGGCGCTGGGTTGGCTGGCGGCCGATGCCCACGTCGTCGACAACGGGCGGCTGACCGTGCGGGAGACGGCCGAGCGGATCGCCGAGGCCGTGCGCACGGACGCGGCCGGGATCTGCGACATCGTGCAGACCCCCGAGCCGACGCGCGAGACCGTGGCAGCCGGGGTCCTGCTCTTCGACGACGAGGACCGGGTCCTGCTCGTCGACCCGACCTACAAGCCGGGATGGGAGTTCCCCGGCGGCGTCGTCGAACCCGGTGAGGCGCCCGGCCGCGCGGGCGTACGCGAGGTCGCCGAGGAACTCGGCCTGGAACTCGACCACGCCCCTCCGCTGCTCGTCGTCGACTGGGAACCACCCCTGCGTCCCGCGTACGGGGGACTGCGGCTGCTCTTCGACGGCGGACCGTTGACCCCGCCGCAGATCAAGGCGTTGCGCCTGCCCGGCCCCGAACTGCGGGCCTGGCGCTTCGTCACCGAACCGGAGGCCGCCGGTCTGCTGCCGCCCCAGCGCTACGAGCGGCTTCGCTGGGCCCTGCGGGCCCGCGAGGGCGCCCGCCCCCTGTACCTGGAGGCGGGCCGCCCGACGCCGTGAGAGGTGGCCCGCCGGCTTTCAGCCCGCGACGGGCACGGCGTCGGCCGCGTTCCGCAGCGCCGCCACCGTGTCCGTCACCACCGGGTCGCCGTGACCGAAGCACGCCACGGTCGGGGCCAGTGCGGCCAGCCGCCGGAACGAGGAAACGGCCTGATCCCGATCGACGTTGAAGACGCCGAGCATCACCTGCCCCACCCCCGCGACGCAGTCGCCCGTGAACAGCACCCCGTGACCGGGCAGGTGGACGCCGATGCTGCCCGGCGTGTGACCGGGGGAGTGGACGACGACCGCCCCGCCGCCGAAGGGCAGCACCTCGCCGTCCTCCAGCTCCCGGTCGACCGGGGTCGGCGGGGCCTCGGGGACGGTCAGGCCGTGCGCGTACAGCGGTACTTCCCAGTCCAGCAGGACCGGTTCCGGGACCGGCTGTTCGCCGCGGACCACGGGGGCGTCCAGCCGGTGCGCGAGGACCTCGGCCCCCCAACGGGCGGCGAGTTCACCGGCCGCGCCGACGTGGTCGCGGTGGCAGTGGGTCAGCACGATCCGCTCAAGCCGCTCGGGCCGCAGGCCGAGGGAACGTATCGCCCCCTCGATCGAGGAGGCCGAATCCACGTGGCCCGCGTCGATCAGGGTGAGGGCTCCGCCGTCCTGCCAGAGGTAGGCCTGACCGATCGGGAAGCGGAGCATGTGGAGCCGGTCCGGGAGCACTTCTACGAGGTCCATGCGCCGAACGTAGGCACCGGACGCCGCGCGCGGCACGCGAATTCGCCCGGAGCGGAGTACGCCCAGGGCGCATTCCGCCCCGGGCGTACGGGTGTTGCTCGGACGGTCGGTCGGCCCGCCGGCCCGCCGGCTCACCGACCCGCCGGCCCCGCGCGGCGGCCGGACCGCCGCCCCGGGGCCCGCCCGGTGGTCAGCCGCGCTTGGACTCGGCGTAGTTCACCAGGAACAGGGCCTCCGCCACAGAGAGGCGTTCCAGCTCATCCGGC
Source organism: Streptomyces sp. NPDC057939 (assembly GCF_042887545.1). NCBI lineage: Bacteria > Bacillati > Actinomycetota > Actinomycetes > Kitasatosporales > Streptomycetaceae > Streptomyces > Streptomyces sp. NPDC057939. The sequence continues at coordinate 18,887 of NZ_JBHVPG010000019.1, read as the reverse complement.
GAGACGCTCTCGTTCACGGCGTGGATCTGGGCCTCGGGCTCGCTCAGGCCGATCAGCAGCATCTCCGCCTCCGGGTACAGCGAGGTCAGCGTGTTGCACAGCGGGATGGACCCGCCCATGCCGCTGATCTGCATCTCCTGGCCCGGGTACGCCACCCGCATGGCCGCCGCCATCGACGCGTAGGCCGGGCTGTTCGTGTCGGCCTGGAAGGGCTGGCCCTGGCCCACGACCTCGATCTCCAGGCGGGCGCTCCACGGCGTGTGCGCCACCAGGTGCGCCTCCAGCAGCTTGATGGCCCCGGTGGTGTCCACGCCCGGCGGCACGCGCAGGCTGATCAGGGCGCCCGCGCTCGCGTGCACCGAGGGGGTCGCGCCGATCACCGGCGGGCAGTCGATGCCGAGCACGGTGACGGCCGGGCGGGCCCACAGGCGGTCCGCGATCGTGCCCTCGCCGATCAGCTCGACCCCGTCCAGCACCTTCGCGTCGGCACGGAAATCGGCCTCCGGGTACTGCAGGCCCTCCCACACCGCGTCGGAGCCCAGTCCGTCCACGGTCGTCGAACCGTCCGCCGCGCGCAGCGAGGCCAGCGTCTGGATGAGCGCGGCCAGGGCGTCGGGTGCGACGCCGCCGAACATGCCGGAGTGCAGGTTGCCGCCGAGGGTGTCGATCTTGACCTTGAGGAGGGTCATCCCGCGCAGGGTGGCGGTCACCGTCGGCAGGCCGGTACGGAAGTTGCCCGCGTCACCGATGACGATGGTGTCGGCGGCCAGCAGCTCCGGGTTCGCCTCGGCGTACTGCTGGAGGCCTCCGGTGCCCTGCTCCTCGGAGCCCTCGACGATCACCTTGACGCCGACCGGTACGCCGCCGTTCGCCTTCAGCGCGCGCAGTGCCAGCAGGTGCATGATGAACCCGCCCTTGCAGTCCGCGGCGCCGCGCCCGTACCAGCGGCCGTCGCGCTCGGTGAGCTCGAAGGCCGGCGAGATCCAGGCGGCCTCGTCCAGCGGCGGCTGCACGTCGTAGTGCGCGTAGAGCAGGACGGTCGGGGCGCCCTCGGGGCCGGGCAGGTACCCGTACACCGACTGGGTGCCGTCTGGGGTGTCGAGCAGCGCGACGTCCTGGAAGCCCTCGACGCGCAGGGCCTCGGCCACCCAGTTCGCGGCGGCCTCGCTCTCGCTCTTGGGGAACTGCGCCCAGTCCGCCACCGACTGGAAGGCCACCAACTCCGTCAGCTCCGTCTTGGCGCGGGGCATCAGCGAGGCGATGGTCTCGGCGATGGGATTCTGGGACATGGGCACGCTCCTCGTGGGTGCGACGTTGTGACAAGTGCCGGGTTACGGCGAATGCAAGGCAACAGACAGTTCCGATCCTCGCACAAAGGGCCGGGCGGACTCGCGCCGTAGGATTTCCACGGCATCCGAGCAACAGCGTGATCAGGAGCAGCAGCACATCGTGAGCAGCGACGAGGACGTAAACGGCGCAAGCGCAGGGCAGGCCGCCGCTCAGGGGGCGGACGAAGGAACGGCGCACGGGCCGGCGGACGGACCGGCGAAGGCCCCGGGCGACGACACGGCCGGGGACGGGCACGCGAGCACGGACACGGGTGGTGAGGCGGGCGTGGACACGGGCGATGACGTCGGCGGGGACCGGGACGCGGAGTCGGCGGAGCGGGAGTCGCAGGAACAGGAGTCGGAGGGCGTCGCGGCGTCCGGCGGCACGGGCGAGGTCTGGGACGTCGTCGTGGTCGGCGCCGGTCCCGCCGGTGCCTCGGCGGCGTACGCCGCGGCGACCGCCGGCCGGAGCGTCCTGCTGCTGGAGAAGGCCGAACTCCCCCGCTACAAGACCTGCGGTGGCGGCATCATCGGACCCTCGCGCGACGCCCTGCCGCCGGGCTTCGTGCTGCCGTTCAAGGACCGGATCCACGCGGTCACCTTCTCGATGAACGGGAAGCTGACCCGGACCCGCCGCTCGAAGGGGATGCTCTTCGGGCTCATCAACCGGCCCGAGTTCGACGCGGCCCTGGTCGCGGAGGCCGAGAAGGCCGGCGCGACCGTCCGTACGGGTACGGCGGTGGCCCGGGTCGAGCAGCACGGCACGGCCGTCCCCGACCGGCGAACGGTCGCCGTGGTCCTGGCGGACGGCGAGACCGTGCTGGCCCGGGCCGTGGTCGGCGCCGACGGCAGCGCGAGCCGGATCGGCGCGCACGTCGGCGTGGAGATGGACCAGGTCGACCTCGGTCTGGAGGCGGAGATCCCCGTACCGGAGACGGTCGCCGAGGACTGGAAGGGCCGGGTCCTCATCGACTGGGGTCCGCTGCCCGGCAGTTACGGCTGGGTCTTCCCCAAGGGCGACACCCTCACCGTGGGCGTGATCTCGGCGAAGGGCGAGGGCGCCGCCACCAAGCGGTACCTGGACGACTTCATCGCCCGACTGGGACTGGCGGGCTTCGAGCCGGCCGTTTCGTCCGGGCACCTGACGCGTTGCCGCAAGCCCGATTCGCCGTTGTCGCGGGGCCGGGTGCTCGTCGCGGGGGACGCCGCCGGGCTGCTGGAGCCGTGGACGCGGGAGGGCATCTCCTTCGCCCTGCGCTCGGGCCGGCTGGCGGGGGAGTGGGCCGTGAAGATCTCCGAGGCGCAGGACGCGGTGGACGCGCGGCGCCAGGCGTTGAACTACGCCTTCGCGATCAAGGCCGGGCTGGGCGTGGAGATGGGCGTCGGCAAGCGCATGCTGACCGTTTTCGAGGCCCGCCCGGGGATCCTCCACGCGGCGATCACGGGCTTCCGGCCCGCGTGGCTCGCCTTCGCGCGGATCACCCGGGGCTCGATGACGCTGGCCGACATGGTGCGTACGTACCCGCTGGCGCGCAAGGCCCTGCACCTGGTGGACGCCCGCCAGGCACGGGACAACCGGGGCTGACCCCCGCCCGCCGGCCGCCGGCGCCCCACCCGGGGCGCCGGGGTCCGTTCGGTGGGGCGTGTGTGCAGGCCCGGGTAGCCCGGGGGTCGCCGGGCCCGGTGACGGATGCGGGTTCGGCCGGGGGCCGCCCGGCCGACCGGCCGCCCGGCCGTCCGGCAGTGCCTTGTTGGGCGCGCGGGGTGTGGGCGGTGCAGGGCGTCGGGTCCTGGGCGCCGGGGTCCGTTCGGTGGGGCGTGTGTGCAGGCCGGGAGTCGCCGGGACGGTGGTGGATGCGGAATCGGCCGGGGCCGGCCGCCCGGCAGGGCCTTGTGGGTGAGGAGGGGCGGAGCGGTTGGCCGCATCCGGGCGTCGGGGTTCGCTCGGTGGTGGTGTGAGTGCAGGCCCGAGCAGCCCGGGGGGCGGGCCGGTGACGGAAGCGGAACCCGCCGGCCGCCCGGCAGCGCCTTGCTGTGTGAGGGGCGGTTCGCGCTGTCGGGTCGTCCGGGTGCCGGGCCTTGTCCGGTCCGGGGCCGGTGCTGCACGCGGCCAGGGCGTGTTGTGCAGGGGTCGGGCGCCCGAAGGGCGCGGCGCGGCGGTGTCCGGTGCTCGTGCCGCTCAACGCGAGAGGCACCTGCCCCCTGAGTGCGGGCGGGCGTCGCGGGCGGGCGGAACCGGCGGAGCTTCGACAACACGCCCCCGGCGAAGGCGTGGCCGTCCGGCGGGCCCGACGGGGGCCGGCGGGTGGGGGAGCGGTGCGGGTGGTCGCCGTCCGCGCCTCGTGGCCCCGGCACTCCGTTACCTCGTTACGGTGATGCGGAAGACGGGGTGGTCGGCGGCGGCGGCCCGCAGGTCGGCATCCGAGGACTTGGCGGTGACGCCCTGGAAGAACCGGTTGACCTCCCACCCCCACTTCTCCAGGTAGGCGCGCAGCACGGCCGCCTTCTCCGCAGGGTCCGTGAGCTCCGTGACGGTGAAGGCGCGCACCTTGCGGCCGACGCGGAGTTCCCCGCCGCCCGCGACGCGCATGTTGCGGACCCACTGGGAGTGCCCCCGGGCGGAGACCAGGTACTGGGCGCCCTCATAGCGGTGCGGGTTGACCGGGATCCGCTGCATCCGGCCCGAGGTGCGGCCGGGGACCGACAGCTCGGCCGTGCCGGCGAGGCTGATGCCGAGGCGGGCGAGCTTCCCGAGGAGCGCGTTGAAGCGGATGCCGAACGGGCTGCCTTGGACGTAGTAGGGGGCGGGCGCGTTCACGGGGGCCTCCGGAGGGATCCAGGAGAGCGGTGCTCTCGCTTGGCACCAGTCTGCGCCGGAACGGTGCACCAGAGCAAGAGCAGTGCTCTCGAAAATGTGCGGCGCTCTGTTTTCTGGTCACTGCTCCCGCAGCGTGGCACACTGATCCGCATGAGTGCCGTCCGAGGAGCCAGGGAACGGGCCCGCGCCGAGGTGACCGCCGCCATCAAGGACGAGGCGCGGCGCAGTCTCGCGGCCGAGGGCGCCGCCAAGCTCTCACTGCGCGCCGTCGCCCGCGAACTCGGCATGGTCTCCTCCGCGCTCTACCGCTACTTCCCCAGCCGTGACGAGCTCCTCACCGCGCTGATCATCGACGCCTACGACAGCCTGGGCGCCACCGCGGAGGAAGCCGACCGCACGGCCCTGGCCGCCGGCGCGCCGCCCCGCGCGCGCTGGATCGCCGTCTGCGAGGCGGTGCGCGGCTGGGCCCTCGCGCACCCCCACGAGTACGCCCTCGTGTACGGCTCCCCGGTCCCCGGCTACAGCGCCCCGCAGGACACCATCGGTCCTGCCTCCCGGGTCGCCAACATCCTGATCGGGATCCTCCGCTCCGCGCACGCGGGCCACGGACTCGCCCTGCCGCCGCTGCCCGCCGGCCTGCGCCGCGAAGCGGACCGGATGGCCGCGGAGTTCGCCGACGGCCTGCCGCCCGAGGTGACGGCCGCGCTGGTCGCCGCCTGGGCGCAGCTCGTCGGGCTGGTCTCCTTCGAACTGTTCGGTCAGTACGAGCGCGTCGTCGAGGACCGCACCGCATTCTTCGAGCACGCCGCGGGACAGCTCGCCCACGGCGTCGGACTGCCCGCGGTGTGAAGGGGCCATCGCGGCCTGAACACGCCCGCGTCGCGAACACGCCCGCGTCGCGCACGGGCCAGAGGTGCGAGCCGGCCGTCGCGTCCGGTACCTGATGGTGATTCACATGATGGGGTGACAGATAGCTTTTCTGTTCCTCACATCAAAGTGGGTGGTTCGCCCTTCACGGACTTGCGGCGCGCCTAGTGTTCGTCGGGTCGCGCCCCTGCACCCGGAGGAACAGTCATGGCCCCCGCCCGAGCCGCGCAGGCCCTGTACGCCGTACTCCTGGCCGTGTTGCTCGCCGCCGCGGCGGCCGTCGTGAAGGCCGCCGCCGACGGGACGCACGCCAACCGGCGCCCGGCGGGATCCGCGCCGAACTCCCCGTCGGCGAAGGCGATTCCCCCGCCCGCCCCGACGGTCACCCCCACGCCCCGGATGCCCGGGGTGCGGGGCCTGGACATCGCGGTCCCCGCGTACGTCTGGTCCGACGACCGGATGCTGACCGACCTCACCGCCACCGGACCGGCCGCCTCCGTCGTCGTCCTCAACCCCGGCAACGGAGACTCACCCTTCGACGGGCCCTGGCGGGCCCGCGCCGACGCCCTGCGCGCGGGGGTCACGGCCACCGGTGAGCGCACCAAGGTCCTCGGCTACGTCCACACCGACCACGGCAACCGGAACATCGCCGCCGCGAAGGCCTCCGTCGACAACTACCTGAGACCCGCCGACGGTGGCGACGGTCGTCTCCACGTCGATGGAATCTTCTTCGACGTCGTCAGTCGGGACTGCGGCCCCGGCAACGCCACTCGCGACTACTACGCCGAACTGCGCCGCTACGTCCAGGAGTCGATGCACGCCGTCGACCCGAACGCGCCGGACCTGGTCGTCAACAATCCGGGCACGGCCATCGCCGACTGCTACCTGGAGCCCGGCCACCGCACCGCCGACACGTTCGTGACCTACGAGGACACCTACGCGGAGTACACCTCCGGCGGCTGGCTCGGCGGCAACGTGTTCAACGCGCGCACCGGTTACCGGGGCGGATCCGAGTACGACCCGAGCGGCACCGCGTTCTGGCACCTCGTGCACGACGTCCCGGACGAGGCGACGATGAAGGACACCCTGCGCACGGCCTTCGAGCGGGGTGCCGGCTACGCCTACGCGACGGACACGGTCATGCCCAACCCCTGGAACACCGGCCCCGTCTGGCGGTACCGCAGCCAGACCGAACACGCCGCCACCCTCGGCTGAGCGACCCGGCTCGGCCCAGCCCAGCCCGGCCCATCCCGACCCGGCCCGGGCTCAGGATCCGGAAGGCTCCTGCCCGTCCTCCGGTCGGCGGCGGCCGAAGCGCCACAGCACGTGGGTCACGCGCATCAGGAACACCACCGAGGCCAGCACCCCGGCCACCACGGCCAGCGTCCGGTGCGCGGCGGGCGAGAGGCCCAGGGCCGGTGCCACCCCGTACACCGCCCCGAACACCAGGACGGCGGCGAAGCACGCGGTGGTGAAGGCGTAGCCGATCTCGACGGTGACCGCGTCCCGTTCCGCCTGTGTCCGATGGCCCATACGCGCAGTTTCACAGCGTGCACCGCGCGTGACAAGGGTTCCGCAAGGGGTGTCAGCGCCGAACTCCCCGCCGACCCGCACACCGTCGTACGGGGCGGGGCGGGGCGGGGCAGGGAGGGCGTGGAGGGCCTCCGCACGCCGTCGCTCCCGGGGCGACGGGCCCGCGGCGACGGGCCCGGTCGGTCGCCGTGGCCGTTGCGGGCGCGCCGGGCGGCTCAGATGCCGGCCGTGTCGCTCCAGAGCCGGGCCAGCGACACGTCGCCGGTCACCCCCGGGCCCATCAGCGGGAGCCGGTTCCACAGGGCGGCGTACAGCCACGCCGCCTCGCCGGTCACCTCGCAGTCCACCCGGTCCGCGGTGTCGCCCCGCACCGCGCGGGCCGGCTCCCGCGAGAGGTGGACCGTCCACACCGCAGCGGTGTCGGCCGCCCGGATCCGCAGCACCCGGGGTTCGTCGGTCCGCACCCGGCTGCGCGGCCGGGCGTGGAAGCCGGTCAGCAGCTCGTCGACCCCGTCCTCCGCGAACTCGGGCGTCACCGGGGAGAACGCGATCTCCCGCGCGGCTTCCGCGTCGAAGCGGTGCACGGTCGTCTCGTGCGCCTGCCGCCGCGCCCAGAACGCCAAGGGCGACGGCGGCGCCGTCGGCAGGAACGTCCAGCAGACGACGTCGTCCGGGGCGTGCGTCAGCGCGTCCACCAGCGTCCCGTGTCCCTCGCGGAACCAGTGGAGGAGCTCCTGTCCGGCCAGTTCGGGCGCCTCCGGGAACGGCTGCGGCTCCACCTGCGCGTCGGTGACGTACCCGGTCGCCCAGCGGTGCACCGCCCCGGTGTGCCGCAGCAGGTCGGTGACCCGCCACGAAGGACAGGTCGGAACCGGTGCGTCCGTACCCGCCTGCTCGGCCGCCCCGGCGAGCAGTTCGCCCTCCCGGGCCAGCGTTTCGACGTACTCGCTGATCTTCATGCCCCGGAGTCTGCCGGCAGGTCGCACCATGGGGTACATGGACGCTGAACTCTTCCCGCGCGAGCGCGCCGAGATCGCCCCGGGCGCCGTCCACCTGCCGGACTGGCTCGGCCCGCGGGAGCAGGGGGAGTTGCTCGCCGCGTGCCGGGAGTGGGCCCGGCCGCCCGCGGGACTGCGGACCGTGCACACCCCCGGCGGCGGGACGATGAGCGCCCGGCAGGTGTGCCTCGGGCTGCACTGGTACCCGTACGGCTACGCGCGCACCGCCGTCGACGGGGACGGGACGCCCGTGAAGCCGATGCCGCGATGGCTGGCGGAACTCGGCCGGCGCGCGGTGTCGGAGGCCTACGGGACCCCCCGGGAGCAGGCGGAGGAGTACGACATCGCCCTGATCAACTTCTACACCGGTGACTCCCGCATGGGCATGCACCGTGACGCCGAGGAGAAGTCGGGGGCCCCGGTCGTCTCGCTCAGCCTGGGTGATTCCTGCCTCTTCCGCTTCGGCACCACCTCCTCGCGCGGACGTCCGTTCCAGGACGTTCGGCTGCGCAGCGGGGACCTGTTCGTCTTCGGCGGACCGAGCCGACGGGCCTACCACGGGGTGCCGAAGGTCCTGCCCGGCACCGCGCCGCCCGACCTCGGCCTCGACGGGCGGCTGAACATCACACTGCGGGTCGGCGGCCTCTGACCGTGGACGGGCGTCCGGTACCTCCCGATCATGCGAGGATCCATGTCATGAACGGCAACGGGGCCCCGCCGCGGGTGGGGGATGCGACCACGGTGACCGCGGTGTCCACGGAGCCTGCGACCTCCACGGCCTCGACGGCTTCCGCGGCCTCGGCGGCTTCCACCAGGACCAAACTGGAGCGGGGCCGCAGCGCCCTCGGCCCGGCCCTGGAACTCGTCCACACCGGCCGGGCCCCGACCCGGGCCGTCCTGACGGCCGAGCTCGGGGTCACCCGCGCCACCGCCGGCGCGGTCGCCGCCGAGCTGGAGGCCCTCGGTCTGATCCGGGTCGACTCCCGCCCCGGCGGGGCCGGCGGCGCCCAGGGCCGGCCCTCGCACCGGCTGGCGGTCGAGGAGAACGGCCCCGTGGCGCTGGCCGCCCAGGTGCACCCGGACGGGTTCCGGGCCGCGCTGGTGGGCCTCGGCGGACGGATCGTGGCCACCGCCCCCGGCAAGGTCACCGTCTCCGCGGACCCGGCGCAGGTCCTCGGCGCGGTCGTCGAGGCGGGCGCCGCACTGCTCGACGAGTCCGGGCGGCGCTGCGTCGGTGCGGGCCTCGCGGTGCCCTCGGCGGTCGCCGAACCCGACGGGACGGCGCTCAACCCGCTCCACCTGGCCTGGCCGGCGGGTTCTCCCGTACGGGCCATCTTCGCCGAGTGCGTGAAGGCGGCCGGCATCGACGGACCGGCTTTGACCGGCAACGACGTCAACCTCGCCGCGCTCGCCGAGCACCGGCACGGTGCGGGCCGCAGCGCGCAGCACCTGTTGTGCGTCGCCACCGGACACCGGGGCGTGGGCGGGGCGCTGGTCCTCGACGGCCGGTTGCACAGCGGCAGCGCGGGCCTGGCCCTGGAGGTCGGCCACCTGACGGTGAACCCGGAGGGGCGGGCCTGCCACTGCGGCAGCCGGGGCTGCCTGGACGTGGAGGCCGACCCGCTCGCCTTCCTCACGGCGGCGGGCCGCACGCCCGGCCCGGAGGTGTCACTGCTCCAGCAGGCCCGCGACCTGCTGCGCGCCGAGTACGCGGACCCGGCGGTCCGGGCGGCCTCGGAGGAGCTGATCGACCGGCTCGGCCTCGGGCTGGCGGGCCTGGTCAACATCCTGAACCCGGACCGGATCATCCTGGGCGGACTGCACCGGGAACTGCTCCACGCCGACCCCGAGCGGCTGCGCGCGGTGGTCGCCGACCGCAGCCTGTGGGGACGCAGCGGGGGCGTGCCGATCCTGCCGTGCACCCTCGACCACAACAGCCTGGTCGGCGCGGCGGAGCTGGCGTGGCAGCCGGTGCTGGACGACCCCCTCGGCACCCTGGGTGCCCCGGCGGCCTGACCCCTGTCCGCCCCCGGCCCGACCCCGGTCCCGGCCCGACCGGCCGGCCTGTGCCCGGCTCGGCCGTCGCGGACGAGGCGCGCGCGGCGGGTGCGGCGGTGGTCGTCAGCCCGGGCCGGCACCCGCCGGGACCGACACCGGCAGGCCGCTCGCGACGGCCTCCGCGTCCACGGCGAAGAGCACCGGGCGCGCGAGCTCCCGTACGCTGCCGGCGCTGATGACGACCGTCGACTGCGGGGCCACCGGCGCGGGCGCCGCCCGTAGCGAGAACCAGACCATTTTTCCGGGGCCGCCCGGCTGCGGTCGGGCGCCCCAGGCCTCGCTGACCGCCTCGACGAGCGCGAGCCCCCGACCACAGGTCTCCAGCGTCTCGGCCGCCCGCAGGACGGGCAGCCGCGGATCGCTGTCGTAGACCGCGACGGTGAGCCGCCCCAGCCGGAGCTCGATCTCGACGGCGCACGTCTTGTCGGGCTGCGCATGGCGGTGAACGTTGCTGAGCAGCTCCGTCACACCGAGCGCAGCCCGGTCTATGAGCGGATCGAGCTGCCAGTGGCGCAATTGCGCGGAAACGATGCGGCGGACCTGACCGATCCGCGCGGGCAGGGCCTGCAGTTCGACGACGCAGTGCCTGCGGGAATGACTGATCACGGCTGCGACTCCCCGACAAGTGAGTTACGGGTGCTGCGCCCTCGGTGCTGCGGTGCTGCGGTGTTCCTGTGCTTCGGTGAAACACCACCAGCGTCACCTACCGTGCCCAGCTCTGCAACTGAATGCGACCGAAAGCGATCGGTATGGAAACCCAAAGTAACTATTTGCGCAGGTGAGGGGGGTACATTTCGAAAGCGGGGGCCACGGAACGGACAAAGGAGCAAGGCGCATGAGTACCACCGGTACCACCGGCAGGACGCCCGTGACGACGACCGTCGACGTCGACCGCAGCGACGCGGACTACCGGGCCTGGCTCAAGGAGGCCGTCCGCAAGGTCCAGGCCGACGCGAACCGCTCCGCCGACACGCACCTGCTGCGCTTTCCGCTTCCCGAGGCCTGGGGCATCGACCTCTACCTCAAGGACGAGTCCACGCACCCGACGGGCTCGCTGAAGCACCGCCTCGCCCGCTCCCTCTTCCTCTACGCCCTGTGCAACGGCTGGATCCACCCCGGTCGCCCGGTCATCGAGGCATCCAGCGGCTCGACCGCCGTCTCCGAGGCCTACTTCGCCAAGCTGATCGGCGTCCCGTTCATCGCCGTCATGCCGCGCACGACGAGCCCCGAGAAGTGCCGGCTCATCGAATTCCACGGCGGGGAATGCCACTTCGTCGACGACTCGATGAAGATGTACGAGGAATCCGCCGATCTCGCGGCCCGCACCGGCGGCCACTACATGGACCAGTTCACCTACGCCGAGCGCGCGACGGACTGGCGCGGCAACAACAACATCGCCGAGTCGATGTACCAGCAACTGCGCCTGGAGCGGTACCCGGAGCCGACCTGGATCGTGGCGACCGCCGGAACCGGGGGCACCTCCGCGACCATCGCGCGCTACGTGCACTACATGCAGCACGACACCCGCATCTGCGTTCCCGACCCGGAGAACTCCTGTTTCTTCGACGGCTGGACCAACAACGACCCGCACGCCACCAGCGACTGCGGCTCGCGCATCGAGGGCATCGGCCGGCCCCGCATGGAGCCGAGCTTCGTACCCGGAGCCATCGACCGCATGATGCGCGTCCCGGACGCCGCGAGCGTCGCCGCGTGCCGGGCCCTGGAGCACGCCATAGGGCGCAAGGCGGGCGGCTCGACGGGCACCGGCCTGTGGAGCGCGCTGAAGATCATCTCGGAGATGGTGGCGGAGGGCCGCACCGGCAGCGTCGTGACGCTGCTGTGCGACCCGGGCGACCGGTACCTCGACAAGTACTACTCGGACGACTGGCTGACCGCGCAGGGCCTCGACATCAGCCCCTACGCGAAGACCATCGACACCCTGCTGGACACGGGCGAGTGGCGGGAACCGGCCGCCTGAGCAACCGTGGCGCCACCACTGCCGGCCGGGTCCGTGGCGCCGCGGCGCTCCACGGACCCGGCCGGACGGGGATCCGTCAGCGCGTGCGCGGCGGGGCCGTGAGGCGGGCGTCCAGGGCGCGGACCGCCGTGCGGAACGAGTGGCCCAGGCCGGGGCGGGCGGCGGACAGGGCCAGCCGGAAGGGCGCCGGCCCGTCGGCGGCGAAGGTCCAACGGACCAGCGTGCCGGTGGCGCCGTCACCGGACCCGGCGGTGCCGGTCCCGCCGGTCGTGGCGCCGTCGGCGGTCGCGGGGCCGACCGCGGTGAGCTGCCATTCCTCCAACAGGGCGCGCAGGCCCGGCGCGTTGGTCTCGTCGACCCGGTAGGCGTAGCGCCGCCCCGGGTCCGCCGCCATGACCGTCTCCTGGAAGCGGATCCCACCGACCAGCCCGATCTCCCGGCCCGCGCCGTCCCGCGTCGGCCGGGCCAACGTGACCGCCCCGAACCACTGGGGCCAGCCGGTCACCTCCTGCGCCAGTGCCCGGTACACGGCCTCGGGCGGGGCCGTGGCCCGCGCGACGAAGACCAGGCGTACCGGGGCGGTCTCGGTGAAGTCCAGCCCCACGGGGCGGAGTCGACGGGCCATGGCGTTACCCCCTACGACACGATGCGGTGCGGTCGGTACGCTCCGGGCGGTGCGTGCCGCGTCACCATAACCGGCGGCCCGCCGGATGTCCGCACCGGTACGCCGCCACCACGCGCCGCCCCGAGAACAGGCCGCCCGACGTTCCGTTCAGCAGGGCGCCGACAGGCCCGGCAGGTCGTCCGGGAACAGCAGGGTGAGATCGTCCGTGCTGGGCTCGGCCAGCTGCGCGACCCGCCCCGCGTGCCGCTCCACCATCGACTCGAACGTCTGGCGCGCTGTCCGGCCGTTGCCGAAGGCGGGCCCCTTGGGCAGTTCCGTGAAGTACGCGAGCAGCGCCTTCGTGGTGCCCTCGCCGAGCCGGTACTCGTGCTCCTCCGCCTGCTGTTCGACGATCCGCAGCAGTTCCCCGGGACCGTAGTCGCCGAAGGTGATGGTGCGGGAGAAGCGGGAGGCGACGCCCGGATTGACGGTCAGGAACCGCTCCATCTCGGCCGTGTACCCGGCGACGATCACCACCACGGCCTCCCGGTGGTCCTCCATCAGCTTCACCAGGGTGTCGATCGCCTCACGGCCGAAGTCCCGCCCCGAGTCCTCCGGCGCCAGCGCGTACGCCTCGTCGATGAACAGGACCCCACCGCGCGCCCGGTCGAACGCCTCCTGGGTGCGGATGGCCGTCGACCCGATGTGCTCACCGACCAGGTCCACCCGCGACACCTCGACCAGGTGGCCCCGCTCCAGCACGCCCAGGGAGGCGAGGATCTCCCCGTACAGCCGGGCGACGGTGGTCTTGCCGGTGCCCGGGGAGCCCGTGAAGACCAGGTGGCGGCGGACCGAGGCCGCCTTGAGCCCCGCCCGCTGCCGTCGGCGCCCCACCTCGATCATGTCGGTGAGGGCACGGACCTCGCGCTTGACGCTGTCCAGCCCCACCAACGCGTCCAGCTGCCCCAGCACCTCGCCCGACCCGCGCGACGGGGCCACGGGGGCCGCCGCCTCCGGCAGGTCCGCGGGCCGTGCGGCGGGCACCGAGCCGGACGGCGCCGCGGGCTCCTGCGCCGCCGTCACCGTACGGATCCCCGCCTGCGCCCCGGACGGGGCACTGCCGGCAGCGGACCGGGCGGCCAGCCGTGACCCCGACTCGTCGCTGGTGCAGCCCTCGGCCTGCGGGCCGTCCTCCGCGAACTCGTAGCCCCCGCGCGCACAGCGCTCGGTGTGGCACGTCGTGAGCGTGGTGCGGCAGCCGTCGATGACGTGGAAGCCGAAGCCGGAACTGCCCGTCACCCGGCACGACCGGAACGTGCCCCGGCCGCCCGCCGACACGTAGAACCCGGCCTCGGTCGCGTTGGTGACCGTGCACCGCTCCAGCGACGGGTCGGCGCCCTTCGTGACGATCACGCCCGTCTGGACGCCGTCGATCGTGCAGTTGGCGAGGGTGCCGCCGCTGCCGTGGTCGCGGAACCAGGCTCCTGTGCCCGCCTCGCGGATCCGGCAGTCGTCGACCTGCGCGGTGGCGCCGTCGCTCACCGAGACCGCCGTGTTGCGCACCTGCGACAGATCGCTGTCGACCACGTCGACGCGCGAACCCCGGTCCAGTACGAACAGGGCGTCGGGCACGTCGTGGACCCGGCAGGAATCCAAGGATGCGGTGGCCCCGTCGCTGACCCACACCGCCGGGTAGTCGCCCGTGCTGTCGTGGATCTCGCAGGACTCGGCATCGACCCGGGTGCCCGGGTCCCACACCGACAGGCCATTGCGCCCGAACCGGCGGACCGTGGTGCGGCTGAGCGTCAGCACCGAACGGGACCGCAGGTCGACGGCGTTCTCCGGGATGTCGTGGATGTCGCAGCCGGCCAGCGTGAGGACGGCGTCGGTGTCGAGGGTGACCCCGTCCGCCGAGGTGCGGTGCACCGCGCAGTCGGTGAGCCGGGCCGCGGCCCGGGAGGCGATCTGCACCCCGGCGCCCTTGATCTCGTACACCTCGCAGCCCAACGCCTCCAGGCCCGAGCCCTCACCGGTGACGCCGATGCCCGCGCCCGTGGCGTGGTGGATCCGGCAGCGCTCCAGGCGGGGGTGACCGCCGCCGCGCACCGAGACCCCGGCCTGACCGGCCGCGACGACCTCGCACTCCTCGAACACCCCGCCGCCGCCGTCCAGTACGGAGATGCCGACGCCGGCCGGGTTCTCCACGGTGCACCTGCGCACCAACGGCCGCGCCCCGCCCCGCACCTCGATGCCCGCGGCGGAGCGGGTGCTCACGCGCAGGTCGGTGAGCTCGGGGGAGCCGTCTTCGACGAGGACGGCGGGCGCCGCCCGGTCCGCGCCCTCCACGTACAGGTCCTGGATCACGGCCGAGGCGCGCACCGTCAGCGCGACCCCGTCGAGCGGGGCGATCCGCACCGAGCCGATCGCGCTCCCCTCGGACCCGCGCAGCGTCACGGCGTGGTGGAGGACCAGGTTCTCCCGGTAGGTGCCGGGCGCGATCGACAGCACGTCGCCGTCGCCCGCGACGGCGAGGGCGGCGCTCAGCGTCGGATACTCGCCCGAGCGGCGCCGCCACCGCGAGGCCCCGCCGTGCGTCACCTGGACCGTGCCCTGAGCCATGGTGCTGTCGTGCCCCCACCCTCGTATTCGCGCCGCCGGAGCGGCCGAAGTGATTGAAGCCGTTCGAAGTGGCTGAAGCGATCCGAACCGGCTCCGCCCCACCGTAGCGCGCGCGGGGCCGGCGAGTTGCCAGGTCAGCTGCCCGCCCCCGCCCGGCCCCAGTCCGGGCCGGCCGCCGCCCACGCGCGGTCCAGACGGAGGTACCGCCGATGCATGAGCCGGCGTACGACCAACCGCCGGACCGTCTCCACCAGGGCGCCCGCCGTGAGCGCGGCCGCCAGCCCGGCCAGACCGGCGTGGAAGGAGGCGGCGGACGGGTCGAGCGGCTGCCCCACCAGCCGGCCCCGGATGTCGGTCCATATGCGGAACCGCTCGCCGGGGACCGGGGGTTCCTCGGCGGCCGGGACCGTCCCCTCGTGGCTGGTGCCGTCCGGGGCGGTCCACGCCGCCACGATCCGGCTGCGCTCAGGGGACTGCCGCTGCGCCGACGGATCGGTCGACGCGCCGGCGGGCGGCTCCGCAGCCGGCCGGACCACCACGGCCGGGACCAGGTAGCGCTCGTGGCGCTGCTCCAGGGCGGCCCGCTGGAGCGTGCCGTCCACCCGCAGGCCCGCGACCCAGCCGACGGCCGGGGCCACCAGCAGGACGCACACCAGCGCGGCGAACGCCACCCACGCCTCGAGGAGATCGGTCGGCCGGCGCAGCGGATTGCGCCGCCAGCGCCACACACCCATTGCTGTCCGCACGGTCCGGCTCCCCCCGTTTCCGCCAGCTTCCGACTGCCTGCGCGTCCCAGCCTGGCGCATGTCCCGAGGACGCGCATTCCGGGACGCGCGAGACCCGTGTCATCCGATCCGGTGGTCGATTCCGGAGGGCTGTCACACGTCCCGAAGACACCAACGGCACCGCGTGGCCCGTTGGTTCCAGTGAGGGACCCGAGCCCCTCGAAGGTGTCATTCCGTCGCCCGGTCGAAGCGGTCCGCCGCGTCCGGCCCCCCGGCTCCTGCTCGCGGCGTCCCCGGCCCCCGGCACCAGCGGCCCCCGGTCAAGGGCCCGCCCCGAAGGCCACGAGCCCCGAAACGCCGCGAGCTCCGAACGCCACGAGCCCCGAGGGCCGCCCTCACTCCAGGATCCGCACCTCGTCGCCCACGCGCACGGTGCCGAGGACGACCGGCACCATGTGCCGTCCGAACGCCAGGGACTTCCCGATCCGACGGTGTCGGGCCAAGGTCTTCAGCGGCTCCCGGCCGCGCTCCGCCGTCCGCTGGTCGGTCGTCGTGACGACGCAGCGGCCGCACTCGCGGACCCCGCGGAAGACGGCCTCGCCCACGGCGACGCGCCGCCACCCGTCCTCGGCCCAGGCGTCGCCGCCGGCGACCACCAGGTTGGGACGGAACCGGTCCATCGGCAACGGACCCTCCTGCGGATGGTCGCCACCGGCGATCAGCTCGTTGAGGGCGTCGAGGGAAGCGCTGGTGGTGGCCAGCAACGGGTAGGCGTCGGCGAGGCTCACCGTCTCGCCGGGCAGTGCGTAGTCCGGGTCCACGGGCCGGCGCACCTCCGGATCGTCCATGTACACGAGCCGGGCGTCACGACCGAGGAAGGCGGTGAACCAGTCGGCCGCGGACCGCGCCGCGACCAAGGTGTCGATCTTGTTGCCGAAGTGCACGGAGGGCTCGCGCGGGCCCGGTTCCGGAACCTCCACGACCAGCTCCGGCATGTCCGGCGCCGACAGCGCCACCCGCCCTCCCGCCAGCGGGCGCGCGGCGGCCAGGGCCATGCGGGCCTCCTGGCGCTGGCTGATGACCGTGCCCTCGGCGTCGACCACGGCCCAGCGCCGGTCCCCGGACAGCCCCCAGGGCTCCACGGCCACCTCGTCGGGAGAGGTCCCCGCCACGGATTTGACGGGGTGGACGTGCAGCGACTGGACGTACAAGTTCGGCATGGGGGCATTTTGCCGGCCTCCCCCCATCCGGGCACCGCGGTTATGGCGCGGTTCGAACGCCCCGCGACCGTGTCGGGGCCCGGCGTGCCCCGGACCGCCGGTCCCCGCGCGCCGCGCCCTGCGGGCGGCGGTGGCCCCTCAGTAGCCGCGCCCCTGGTAGGGGCGGCCGTACGGGTCCTCGTACGAGGGGACCTGTGCGGGGCCCTGCACTGGGCGGGGGGCCGCCGGGCGCATCGCCTCGTACCCGGTGGCCGCGGCCATCGGACGGGGCTGCTGCGGCTGCGGCTGCGGGACGTACCCCGCGAAGGCCGCGACCGGCTGCTGCTGCGGGATGTACGGCGCGGGCGCGTGCTGGAGCGGCACGGGCATCTGCTGCACGGGTGCCGCCTGCTGCTGGTACGGGTACCCGTAGCCCTGGGCCTGCTGCTGGGGCATGGCCGGCGGCAGGGCGGGCATGGAGGAGGCGAGGGCCGGCAGGTAACCACCGCTTGAGTAACCGGCACTGGGCGACTCGTAGGCGGCCGGAACGCGGATCGGGGCGATCTGCGGGGTGCCGCGTTCGGCGACGAGGGAGTCGTAGATGGGGGTGTCCGTGAAGGAGGGCGCGGAGTAGTAACCGCCGCCATAAGTGGAGCGGGGGGAGGTCATGGGACCTAAGTTAAGCCCACGACTTCACCGGGTCCATAGCGAGGTGTCGTCAACCCCGCCCTGACCTGCATATTCGCAGGTCAGGGCCACAGCTTTCACTTCACGTTCACGTGCACGATTCGTCACTTCCGCCCCGCCTTGTTCGCACTCGTACTCACTGGTTGACCCTTGCACCTATGTGGTGCTGACGCAGCGTCACAAGGCGATGACCTCGGATGACGCCCCTTCAGGGGCTGCCGGGTGGGTTCAGGCGTCGCTGGGTCGGGCGTGAGTTCGACCCTTCCAGGCGGCCCCGCGACCCCGGTAGTGCTGCACGGCGGAGTCGACGGTCATCAGCAGGTAGAGCAGCGCGGTGAACGGCAGCAGCGGCGCGAGGGCCACCGGCTGCCGGTAGTGGCGCAGCATCGGCAGATAGGTGCCGGCCATCAGCAGCCAGGCGAGCCCGCCCGCCCAGGCGACGGCGGGCCGGCCGGCCGCGAGCCCCGCGACGAGCGCGACCGGCGGGACCAGGTAGACGAGCACCAGCCCCGCCACCGTGCCGGCCAGCAGCACGGGCCGGTGGCGCAGTTGGGCGTAGGCGCTGCGCGACACCATCCGCCAGAGGTCCCCGAGCGCCGGGTACGGGCGCACGCTCTCCACCCGCTCCGCCAGGCCGAGCCAGATCCGGCCGCCCGACGCCCGGACCGCGCGGGCCAGCGAGACGTCGTCGATCACCGCCTGGCGGATGGAGTCCGGCACGCCGGCGCGCACCGCCGCCTCGGTGCGCAGCAGCACGCAGCCCCCGGCCGCGGCGGCGGTCCGGCCGCCGGGGCGGTTGATCCGGCGGAACGGGTACAGCTGCGCGAAGAAGTACACGAAGGCCGGCACGACGAGCCGCTCCCAGCTGCTCACCACGCGCAGCCGGGCCATCTGGGAGACCAGGTCCAGCCGGGCGCTGGTCGCGGCCGAGACCAGCTCGCGCAGGCTGTCGGGCGCGTGGGCGATGTCGGCGTCGGTCAGCAGGAGGTACTCGGGCTCGGCGGAGTCCCGGGAGCGGGCGTGGGCGATGCCGTGCCGCAGGGCCCACAGCTTGCCGGTCCACCCCGGTGCGGGCTCGCCGGGGGACACCACCGTCAGCGGGAGCCCCGGGTGCTCGGCGGCCAGCCGCAGGGCGAGGGCGGCGGTGCCGTCCGTGCTGCCGTCGTCGACCAGGACGACCTCGGCCGGGCCGGGATAGTCCTGGGCCAGCAGCGACGGCAGGCTGCGGGGGAGGACCTCGGCCTCGTCCCGGGCGGGGACGACGATCGCCACGGACGGCCAGCGGGCGGGGGCGGTGCGCGGCGGGAGCCGGACGTCGGTGCGCCAGAACATGCCCTGGGCGAGCGTGAGCCAGAGCCAGGCGGCGAGCGAGGAGCAGGCGGCGATCAGGAGGAGGCCCATGCCCCGCAGTCTGCCGAAGCCCGTTGCCGTTGTCCCGCGTCCGGGCCGCGCGACGGGTGCGCGGTGTGCACC
>NZ_JBHVPG010000018.1:0-140506 GCF_042887545.1 Streptomyces sp. NPDC057939 | reverse complement strand
ACGTTACGGTCCCCGCGCGCCGGCGCCCGCGTAGTTCACTTGAGTGCGGCGATCTCCGGGTGGTCCTTCAGCCAGGCGCGGACCGCCTGCTGTTCCTTGCCCTTGCCGGTCTCCTGGATCTTCGCCTCCAGGCCGGTGAGCTGTTCCTCGGTGAGCTTGAAGGAGCGCAGCCACCGGGCGATCTCGGGCTCGTCCGCGGCGAAGCCCTTGCGGGCGAGGGTGTGGATGCCGTCGCCCTTGCCCCAGACGCCCTTGGGGTCCTCCAGCTTGGTCAGCTCGTACGAGGAGTAGGCCCAGTGCGGGGACCAGAGCACGGCCACGACGGGTTCCTTCTTGTCGTAGGCCCGCTTCAGCTCGGCGAGCATGCCGGGGGTGGAGCCGTCGACGACCTGGTACTCGCCCTCCAGCCCGTACTCCTTCAGGACCTTGTCCTTGAGGATGCCCATGGCGCCGGCGCTCGGCTCGATGCCGATGATGCGGCCCTTGAACTGGGCGGACTTGCCCTTGAGGTCGGCGAGGGAGCGGACGTCCTTCATGTACGAGGGGACGGACAGCTCCAGCGAGGTCGGGCCGTACCAGGATCCGAGGTCCTCCAGCTTGTTCCCGTACTTCTCCATGTAGGAGGCGTGGGTGACCGGCAGCCAGGAGTCGGTCTGGAAGTCGATCTGGCCGCCGGCGAGGCCGGTGTAGAGCGCGCCGGCCTCCAGCTGGCGGGCGTCGACCTTGAAGCCCCGCTGCTCCAGCAGTTCCTTCCACAGGAAGGTGGAGGCGATGCCCTCGTCCCAGGGGATGTAGCCGAGGGAGACCTTGCGGCCCTTGCCGATGTCGGCGGCGCCCTCGGGGCCGTCCTCGGTCGTGGAGCCGCCGAAGGTGCTCAGCCCGCCGGCGACGAGGGCGAGGACCACGGCGGCGGTGACCGCGTAGGCCGGCTGCGGGCGGTGGTTCCACAGCTTCGAGGCGCCGGTCGCGGCGGCCCGGGCGCGGGCCAGGGCGCGGCGGCCGAGCGGGGACACCTGCCGGCCGAGCGCTCCGGTCATCCGGTCCAGGTACATGGCGAGGATGACGATGGAGAGGCCGGCCTCGAAGCCGAGGCCGATGTCGACGTTGCCGATGGCGCGGTAGACGGCGCCGCCGAGGCCTCCGCCGCCGACCATGCCGGCGATGACGACCATGGACAGGCCGAGCATGATGACCTGGTTGACGCCCGCCATGATCGTGGGCAGCGCCAGCGGGAGCTGGACCCGTACGAGGGTGTCGCGCGGGGTGGTGCCGAAGGCGTCGGCGGCCTCGACGAGTTCCGCGTCCACCTGGCGGATGCCGAGCTCGGTCATCCGTACGCCGGGCGGCAGCGAGAAGATGATCGTCGCGATGATGCCGGGGACGACGCCCACGCCGAAGAAGATGATGCCCGGGATCAGGTACACCATCGCCGGCATGGTCTGCATGAAGTCCAGGACGGGCCGCAGCACGGCGCTGACCCGGTCGGAGCGGGACGCCCAGATGCCGAGCGGAACCGCGAAGGCCAGCGTGACCAGGGTCGCGACGAGGACCAGGGACAGCGTGGACATGGCGTCGTCCCACAGGCCCAGCGAGTCGACGAGCGCGAAGCCGACGAAGGCGAGCAGTCCGGCGAGCAGCCCGCGCAGCCACCAGGCGGCGACGGCGAGGATGCCCGCGAACAGCAGCGGGGCCGGTGCGGACAGGACGGCGTCGATGCCGTCGTAGAGGCCGGTGACGAGCGAGCTGATGGCGTCGAACAGCCACGAGAGGTGGCTCTGCAGCCAGTCGACCCCGCTGTCGACCCACGAGCCGAGGTTCAGACGGGGCATCAGGCGGCCACCTCCGTGCAGGCCAGCGGGGGCCGTTGTTCGTCGCCCATGAAGGCGATGAGGCGGTCCTGGGGCACGGTGCCGACGACGGAGCCGTCCGCGCCGGTGACGGCGACCGGGTGCGGGACCCGGGCACTGACGGCGCAGAGGTCGGCGAGCGGGGTGCCCGCGGTCACGGTGGGGCAGTCGCAGGCGTCCGCGCCGGCGGGGGCCTCGTCCATGACGGCGTCGGCGGTCAGGACGCGGGAGCGGTCGACGTCCTGGATGAAGGAGGCGACGTACTCGTCGGCGGGTCGGGTGAGGATGTCCTCGGCCGTGCCCTGCTGGACGATCCGGCCGTCGCGCATGACGGCGATGCCGTCGCCGAGCCGCATGGCCTCGTTCAGGTCGTGGGTGATGAAGACGATGGTCTTCTTCAGTCGCTGCTGGAGTTCGAGGAGCTGGTCCTGCATGTCGCGGCGGATCAGCGGGTCGAGGGCGCTGAACGACTCGTCCATCAGGAGCAGGTCGGCGTCGGTGGCCAGGGCGCGGGCCAGGCCCACGCGCTGCTGCATGCCGCCGGACAGCTCGTCGGGCCAGGACGTCTCCCAGCCGCCGAGCCCGCACAGCGCCAGCGCCTCGGCGGCGCGCCGTTCGCGCTCGGCCCGGGGGACGCCCTGGACCTCCAGTCCGTAGGCGGCGTTGGCGAGGACGTCTCGGTGGGGGAACAGGGCGAAGTGCTGGAAGACCATGCTGATTTTGGTGGAGCGCACGTGGCGGAGCTCGCTCGGCGAGAGGGCCGTGAGGTCCTCCCCGTCGAAGAGGATGCGGCCCGCGGTCGGCTCCAGCAGTCCGTTGAGCATGCGCAGCAGCGTGGACTTGCCGGATCCCGACAGGCCCATGACGACGAAGATCTGGCCGGGCTCGACGCTGAAGGTGGCGTCGATCACGGCTGCCGTCGTCCCCTCTGCGCGCAGTTCGTCGCGGTCTGCGCCGCGGTCGAGCGCGCGGACCGCTGCCGCGGTCTCGTCGGGGTGTCTTCCGAACACCTTGTAGACGTGTTCGGCCTGGAGCGTTGACACATGCACCTCGCGGGTCGTACCGGATCCGCCGCCACCGGTGGCTCCGGCGGTGCGGGGAGCGGTACGGGGTCGGCCCGCGTGCGCCACGCCTCCGACCCTCGGGCCGGAGCGCCTGGTTCCGCTCCAGCCGCGCGTTTGCCCGGGCGAACCATGGGCAAACGGGAAGGTGATCCACCTCACGCGGCGGGCGGCGGGTGGGTGACCGGGCTCACGCAACGGGCGGCGCGCGACCGGTGACGGGGCTCACTCGCGGGCGACGGTGGATCGTGACGGGGCTCACGCGCGAGTGGCTCGCGGATCGTGACGGGGTTCACCTGCTGGTGGACCGCGGATCGTGACCGGGCTCACGCGCGGACGGCTGGGGCGGGCGGTGGCGCGGCTCGGCAGGCGGGCGACCGGCCCCGGGGCTCGCGCCCGCGTCGCGTTCGGACGCGGAGGGGCCGATCGGGCGATGGGCGGACGCGGAAGGGCCGATCGGGCGATGGGCGGCGGCGGTCGGACAGGCCCGACCGGGCCCGGACATGCCGCCGGGGCGGGCGGCCGGTGATCCGGCTCGCGCCCGCCCGGTTGGGGCTCGGTGGTGCGGTATCAGACCCGGCCGGCGATGGCGGGGTGCGCGGCCGTGTCGGGGTCCTCCAGCATGGAAGTCCGCAGGTGGGCCAGGAGGCGGGTCAGCAGCCGCGAGACCTGCATCTGGGAAATGCCGAGGGCGGCGCCGATCTGGGCCTGCGTGAGCTCCTCGCCGAAGCGCATCTGAAGCATCCGACGCTCACGGTCGGTGAGCCGTTCGAGCAGCGGGGCCAGGGTCTGGATGTCCTCGACGAGTTCCATCGCGGGCTCCTCCTCGCCCATGACGTCGGCGAGGGTGTGGCCCTCGGTGGGCCCGTCGCCGTGCTCGGAGTGCGGGGCGTCGAGGGAGCCGCTGGTGTGGCCGTTGGCCGCCACCAGGCCCTCCACGACCTCCTCGTCCGTGAGGTCGAGGTGGACGGCCAGGTCGGAGACGGTCGGCGAACGGTCCAGGCGGACCGTCAGCTCCTCCTTCGCCTTGGCGATGTCTATGCGCAGCTCCTGGAGCCGGCGCGGCACGCGGACGGCCCAGCTGGTGTCACGGAAGTGCCGCTTGATCTCGCCGGTGATGTACGGCATGGCGAGGGTGGAGAACTCGTTCTCGCGGGCCGGGTCGAACCGGTCGATGGCCTTGATGAGTCCGATGGTGCCGACCTGGACGATGTCCTCGATGTCCCCGCCGTCACCACGGCCGCGGAAGCGGCGCACGGCGTACTGGACGAGTGAGGCGTTCATCTCGATGAGCGTGTTGCGGACGTACTGGTACTCCGGCGTGCCCTCGGAAAGCTCGCGGAGACGCTTGAAGAACGCCTTCGACAGCTCCCTCGCGTCCGACGGGGCCACTTCGCGGGGCTCGTCGATCCGGGGCAGGCCCGCACTGCGGGCGGCGACCTCGGCGCTCCGGCGGGGGCCGGGCACGGCGGCGGCGCGGGTGTCGGTGTCGGCGGTATGGGTGGTGGGGGCGGGTACCGGCATGGGGTTCGCTCCTTGGGCTTGTCGGCTTGCGGCGCGGGACCTTGACTGCCGTAGATGTTTGCGCCCTTCGGCTCGTACGTCAAGAAATACCGGAAAACTATTTCGCGTCTTGCGTCACGTGAATCAAATGGCGCATCATGACCACATGGGGAGTATGACGCGCCGACAAAACTGGACATTCCTAACGAATCACGCCCGCGTTCTGGTGACCATCGCCCGGGACCCTGCCGTTCGGTTGAGGGATGTCGCCGTGACGTGCGTACTGACGGAACGCACGGTGCAGACGATCGTGGCCGACCTGGAAACGGACGGCTACCTGCGCCGCGTGCGCGACGGCCGGCGCAACCGCTACGAGATCTCCCCGGGCGCCGTCTTCAAGCACCCGGCGGAGGCGGGCGTCCAGGTGGCCGGCCTCCTGGCACTGCTCACCGGCGCCCCCTCCGCACCCGGCCACCCCGACTCCCCGGAGGACGGGCCCGGGGCCGAGCCCGAGGCGCTGGACTTCCTCGCCATGGACCACGCGGAATCCGGCGCCGGCACGCAGGACGTCCCCGTCCCCCACGTCACCACGCCGGACCGCGCCGCCGAATAGGGCGCTTCAGGGCCGCGTCGTGCCCGGGTCGTAGGACGGGCCGGTCAACCTCGTGCGCGTCGGGACGTCCAGGAGACGGCGGACCGGTGGTCCCGTCCCGGTCGTTCGCGCGGGTACCCGCCCACAGTCCGGTGCGGCTCTCGGGACCCGTGGGCCTGACCTCCGTCTCCGGGCCCCGCTTCGCGCGGACCGCTCCCGGAGATCGTCCGACCTCCAGCCTCGTCGAGGTCAGGAGCCCGTGACGTCGAGCCGACGCCCTTCGCCGACACGGGCCGCCCCACCCCCGGCGGATCCGCCGGTCGGGCGCACGACGCGTCGGGTCACGTGACGCGGAAGCCGATCGCCGCCGGGTCGCGGTGGAAGGTGAGGCGGTCCCAGGTGGGGTAGGCCAGGTCCGTGACGGCGACCAGCCGGCCGGTGGCGTCGTGCAGGGTCCGACGTACGGACAACCCGCAGGAGCCGGCCGTGGCCGCCGGCGGGCTGGTACGGGTCATGGTGATGGTCTCCGCCGAGCGACCCCGCGCCGCCGCCTGCTCCAGCCACCGGTGCAGCGGCCGCAGGTCCTCGTCCCGGGGCGCGCCCTCCCGGTCGAGGTAGCCGGCCAGCTCCGGGGTGCGGGCCACCGTGCGCGGGCAGAGGTGGGTGACGGCGTGCTGGAGCGTCTCCCCGGCGGGGCCGTACGTGCGGTGGTGGTGGACCAGCGTTCGCTGGCCGCCGGTCATGCCGAGCAGCGCGGCGAGCGAGGGCGGCACCGTGACCAGGGTGAGCCGGGTGCGGGTGGGCGGGCCCACCGGAAGGGCTTGCCGCTCGGGGGCGTACGCCGGCCCGGCGGCGGGAGTCGCGGGCTCCCGCCGGCGGGCCGGCGGCACGGCGCCCGCCGCTCGGGTTCCCCGACGGCCGGTCACGATCAGCCCGTCGGCGCGCAGTTCCTGGAGGGCGGCGCGGACGGTCTGCCGATTGACCCCGTAGCGGGCGGCCAGGCTGCGTTCGGAGGGCAGCCTGGCGCCGCCGGAGTCCCGTTCGGCGCGGTCCAGTTCGTCGCGCAGCGCTGCGGCGATCCGCTGGTACTTGGGCGTGGCGGCCGGGCCGCCGCCCCGTGAGGGGGAGGGCATGGCTTCTCCTCTGACGGGTGGTCAAGAAGTTCGCGGTCTGCCCGACCAACGTAGCATTGGTCTATACCTTTCGGTACGGGTGGGCCGCCGACCGGCGGGACCTTGGCCGAATCACGCTCCGCGGCGCCGTCCCCGTCAGCCTCGCAGGGGGTTGGGCAGCGGCAGGTAGCGCGCGTCGGCGCCGTCGGCCCGGGTCCATCTCAGCAGCAGGTTCGTCTTGGCCGGAAGCCCCGGGGCGGTCAGCAGCGCGGCGATCTCGGGGAGCCCGTACGAGGCGTCGTAGCGCAGGAACTCCTCGCGCACCGCAGGCCACACCGCGTCGGCGAGCCGCGGATGACGTGCCGCCAGGGCGCCCGCGATCTCGGCCAAATGGTTGACGACCAGGCAGTACACCAGCCGCTGCCAGGCCGCTTCGCGCGGCATGTCCTGACGGAGTTTCACCCCCTCGGCGTCGCGGAAGAGGGCCTGCACCGGCATGCCCCGCTCGTCCACGGCGACGAGGCAGTTCTGGAGGTGGGCCTCCAGCACGATCCCGTGCCGGGCGAACAGGTCGAGCACGGGAGGCACCACGTGGCGCAGGTAGGCCCGCCACCAGACGTCCGGCTCGACGGAGCCCGCCGGCGACCCGTCCGGGAAGCCCTCGGCGAGCGCGGCGGACAGCAGCGGCGTAGCGCCCGGGACCACCGCCCCGCGCAAGCCGTCGCGGACCAGGACGGCGAGTTCCTCGAAGGCGAACCCGGCGGTGCGGTACCCCAGGTCGCGGAGCCAGACGGCGTTCGATCCGGTGCGCGGACGCGTCTCGGCGAAGGCGGCCTCGACGGCGGCGTCGACGCGCCGGAGCCTGAGCAGGTCGTGCCGCCACAACCGGCGCACGTCGTTGGTGATCCGCACGTCGAGGCTGAACTTCGCGAACAGGTCCGCCCCCGGGTCCGGCGCGTGCACGGTCCGGATCGAAGCGGTGGGCCACACCGGGAGCACCGTCGGACCGAGCCGCAGCAGCCTGCCGTCGGCGAAGGCCTCGCGCACCGCCGGACGTTCCTCGATCAGGTCGAGTTGCCAGGGGTGCGCGGGCAGCGCCCGGTAGCCGGCGGGAGGGCGCGGGCCGTCGAGGATCCCGACGAGCGCCTCGATCGCGTCGGCCGCGGCCTCGCCGCCCTCCTCGACGACCTGGTCCTCGCGGAGTCCCAGCACGACCAGTGGGAACCGGGCGTGGGCCTCGGGCGCGTACGGCAGCCACCCCGCGGCGGGCGCCCCGCCGCGGGCCTTGGGGGCGGGGTGGTGCGGATGCCCCATCACCAGGGCCTGTTCCGAACGGAGGTACGGGTCCCGGGGCGGGACGGCTCCGGCACGCGCGGCCAGGATCGCCGCGACGGCGTCCCTGCTGTCGGTGATCTCACCCGGGAGCTCGTCGTTGGGGACGCCCGTGTACCGCAACAGTTCCTCGGAGGTGAGCTTGACCAGTTCCGTGTGGGTGAGCGGATGCCAGCCGTTCTCGGTGGCCAGTTCCGGTTCGGTGGGGCGACGCCCGCCGCGCACGCGCAGCAGCCGACCGGTCCCGCGCAGCCGGTGGACCTCCCCGCCCTCTGCGTCGGCCACTTCCCGCAACAGGCAGTTCAGGAGCGGAGTGGCGGCGTATGCGTCGGCGGCGGCGTTGAGGTCCACTGGTTCCATTCGGTCCATCCGGTGCGCCGGGGACCCGCACGGGGGCCACCGACCGTGATCTTCAGTATCGGCGATGATGACATGATCATCAGGCAAAGCGATCCGAAAGGAACGGAACCCTGGACCGCAGCACGCACACCCCCGACCCACTCGGCTCACCCGACCCCTCGGGCTCGTTCACCCCGTCGGGCACCCCCGCCTCACCGGCCGAGGAAGCCGTCGCCGTCGCCCTGACCGGGGTGCGCCCCGGACTCGGTTCCGCGTACGAGGCCGCGCTGGACGGGGCGCGGGCGGCCGTCCTCACCCGGCTGTGGCGGGCCTTGGCCTTCGAGCCACTGCCCTGGGTGGTGGGCCGCGAGCACGGCCACGGCTCGCTGACGCTGCGCCTGACGGGCGGCCGCCGGCTGGAGGGGCCGCCGGCGGACCCGTACGCGACCGCCGCCTACGTGAGCGAGCTGCGTCTGGACGGGCGCGTCCACCGGCAGGCGGCGCGGCTGGTCGAGGCGCTGGACGTACCGCACGGCGCCGCGTTCGCCGCGGAACTCGACGACAGCACGGCCTCCATGGCCTTGTCCCGGGCCAACCGACCGGAGGGGCCGCAGGACGAGCCGACGACCGGCTGGCAGTGGGAACAGCGGGTGGTCGACGGGCATCCGTACCACCCCAACTGCCGTTCCAGGCCCGGGTTCTCGGTGGCCGAGCAGCTGGCCTGGGCCCCGGAACACCGGCCGCTGGTCGAACTCGGGCTGGTCCCCGTGCGTGCCGAGGAGTGCCTGGTGACCGGGGAGTGGCCGGGGGAACTGCGGGACGGCGGGAGGATCCTCGTGCCGGTGCACCCGTGGCAGGCGCGGCACGTGCTGAAGGGCGAGGGCCGCCCGGACGCGGCGGGCAGGGGCACGGGCGCGGCGGCCGGCATCACGGCGCATCCGCTGATGGCGCTGCGCACGCTCGCCCCGGCCGACGGTGGCGCGCACGTCAAGACGGCGCTGAGCACCCGGCTCACCTCCTCCGTGCGGGACATCTCGGGCTACTCCATCGAGACGGCGGCCGTGGTGTCCGCCTTCGCCCACGACCTCACCGCACGTCTCGACGGCCGACTGCACATCACCCGCACGCTGGGCGCGGCCACCGCGCACAGCCCGGACCTGGCGGCGGTGCTCCGCGAACCCCCGGAGGCTTACGCGGGTCCCGGTGAGCGGGTCGTTCCGGTCGCGGCGCTGGCGGGCACCGCCCTGGCCCGGTCCCCGGCCTGGCGGGCCGCGTTCGCCCGGCTCGCGCTCTCGGTGTGCCTGCGGGTCCTGGACCTCGGGGTGGCCCTGGAGGGGCACGGCCAGAACCTCCTCGTGGTCCTGTCCCCCACCGGGGAACCGCTGCGCCTCGTCTACCGGGACCTCGCCGACATCCGGATCAGCCCGGAGCGGCTGGCCCGGCACGGGCTGGCGGTTCCGCCCTTGTCCGGGCGGCTCGTCACGGACGACGAGCTCGTGCTGCGGCGCAAGCTCTTCGGTTCCCTGGTCGCCGGGGCACTCGCCTCGACGGCGGGATCGGCGGCCGCCTTCGGCGAGGACCTGGCCGTCGCGCTCGACGGGATCGCCCCCGGGGCCGACGCCGAGGCGCTGCGCTCCGGGCCGCTGCCGGTGAAGGCGTTGACCCTCATGCGGCTGAGCCCGGGCGTGCCCGGCGACCAGTGGGCGGAGCTTCCGCACCCTCCGGCCGGCTTCGGGTCGGGGTCCGATCGGGGGTGAGTCACGGGGCCGGCCGGGCTACGTTCAGGGCATGACAGAGACCTCGTACCTCCATTCCGTACGGGCGTCCTACGACGCCGTCGCCGTCGACTACGCCCGGCTCCTCGGTCCGGCCCTGGCGGGCAAACCGTTGGACCGGGCCATGCTGGGCGCGTTCGCCGAATGCGTGCGCGGTGACGGCCGGGGCGGGGCGGTGGCCGACCTGGGTTGCGGTCCGGGCCGGGTGACGGCCCACCTGGACGGGCTGGGCGTGCGGGCCTTCGGAGTGGACCTGTCGCCCGCGATGGTGGCGGTGGCCCGTCGCAGCTATCCGGGGTTGCGGTTCGAGGTGGGGCCGATGGCCGCGCTGGACGTCGCGGACGGGGTCCTGGGCGGGGTGCTGGCCTGGTACGCGACGGTGCACACCCCGCCGGGGGAACTGCCCGGGGTCTTCGCGGAGTTCGCGCGCGTGTTGGCCCCCGGTGGCTACGCGCTGACCGCCTTCGAGGCCGGTGACGAACGGCGCCGGTTGGAACACGCCTACGGCCGTCCGGTCGACCTCGACGTCTACCGGACCCCGCCCGCCCTGATCGCCGGCCTGTTGACCGGAGCCGGGCTGACGGAGGTCGCCCGCCTCGTGCGGGAACCCGATGCCGACGAGGACGCGGCCCAGGCCTTCCTGTTGTTCCGCAAGCCCACGACCGCCCCGGAGGCCTCCCCGGTCCGATAAGCCGTTCGGGCGACAATAGGGGCTTCGCGGGCCCGCCTTCGGGGCGAACCGGCCTGGCGATGGCAGGAAGGAGGGATGAGCCTCCAACGCCGCCGGGTCCTCGCGGGTGCGGCCGCCGCAGTCCTGGCCACGGTCGGGGCCACTGCCGGGGCCGCCGGTCGGGCGCCCGACTTCGGGGCTCTCGCCCGGGCGATGGACGGCCGGCTGGTCCTGCCGGGGGACGGGGACTACGCCGAGGCGCGACAGCTGTTCCAGCCCCGACACGACGTCGTCGCACCGGCGGCCGTGGCCTACCCCGCCCACGACGGTGACGTGGCCGCCTGCCTGGACTTCGCCCGCCGCTCCGCCGTCCCGGTGGTGCCGCGCGGTGGCGGCCACAGCTACCCCGGGTGGTCGACCGTGGCCGGCGGACTGGTGATCGACGTCGGGGCCACGGCCCGGATCACCCTCACGGGGGACGAGGTCCGGATCGGCGCGGGCGCCCGACTCGCCGAGGTGAACGCGACCCTCGCGGCGCACGGCCTGGGCATTCCCGCCGGGCTGTGCCCCTCCGTCGGGATCGCCGGACTCACCCTCGGTGGTGGCCTGGGCCTGTCCTCCCGCGCCCACGGCACCACCTCCGACCGGCTCCTCGGCGCCCGGGTGGTGACGCCCGACGGCGTCGTGCGGGAGACCGACGCCGGAACCGACCCGTCGCTGTTCTGGGCGCTGCGCGGGGGCGGTGGTGGGAACTTCGGGGTGGTCACCGAGTTCCGGTTCCGCACGCACCAGGTCACCGACGCCGCGTTCGCCGAACTGCACTGGCCCGCCGCCGGATCGGCGGCGGTGCTCGACGGGTGGCAGCGCTGGCTCGACGCGCTGCCCGATCCGTTCTGGAGCCAGGTGGAGTTCACCCTGGAGGCCGGCCCCGCGCCCGCCCCGGCCGTCCGGGTCGTCTGCCTCGACGGGCGCGCGGAGCTGGAGCGACAGCTCACCCGGCTCGCCGACCTGGTGGGCCGGAGCCCGCGGGACAGCTGGATCGTCGTACGGAGTCACGGGGACACCCTGCGGGCGATGGCGGGCTGCCTGGACCGCACCGCCGCCCAGTGCCGACTGCCGGGGACCCTGCCCGGCCGGGACCCACGGGGCCGCCTGGGCCGGGACTCCTACGCCGCCCGCTCCGACTTCTGGCGTGCGCCCGGGCTGCCCGCGGGTGCGGTGGCCGCGGTGTTGGACGCCGCCCGACGGTACGGGCGGACCGTGCCGCGCGGCGGGCGCGGAGTCGTGCAGTTCGACGGGGTGTGCGGTGGCGCCGTGAACCGTACGCGGGCCGACGCGACGGCGTTCGTGCACCGCGACAGCGCGTTCCTCGCCCAGTACCTGGCGTACTGGCCCGAGTCGTCCTCCGCCACCGAGGTGGCCGCGCACCGGGCCTGGCTCGACGGGCTCTGGCAGGACCTGCGCCCGTGGGCGGCCGGCCGGGCCTACCAGAACTACGCCGACCCGAAGCTGACGGGCTGGCGGGAGGCGTACTACGGGCCGAACCTCCCCCGGCTGGAAGAGGTCCGGCGCTCCTACGACCCCGGCCGGCTGTTCCGGTTCCCCCAGGCCGTCTGACCCCCGTCCCGAACAGGAGTGAGCAGGCATGCGACGTACGTTGACGGTGGTGGCGGCCACGGCCGCACTGCTGCTGCCCGGCGGGCCGCTGCCCGCCGCCGGGACGGCGAACGCGGAGGCGGCGGCCGGACTCTGGTCGGCGCGCGAGGCCGCCGCGTTCTGGACGCCCGAACGGATGGCCTCCGCCCTGCCCGTCCCCGACCCGCCGGCCGACCCCCGGGCGGCCGCTCTCCCCGCACCGGAGCCGACGGGTTCGAGCGCGGCGGCACCGGGCATCGCCGGACCGGGCCCGGTGATCGCGGGCCCGGCGGTTCCGGGCCCGGTCGTCCCCGGCCCCGTGGGTCCGGACGGGCCGGCTTCGGGCGACACCACCCCCGTCGGGGCTCCGACGGGACACGGCCCCGGCGCGGAGGCCGCCAACGGCCCGGCATCCCCCGGATCGGAATCGGGATCTGGATCGGCCTCGGAGCAGACCGGCGGGGCGCCGGCGAGCGACGCTCCGACGGGTCCGGGTCCGGGTCCGGGTACGGGTACGGGTCCCGTCGCGGAGCCCCCAGCTGACGGGGCCGCGCCGCCGGCGCCGGCCGATTCGGCCACCGGACCGGCTCTCCCGGACGAACCCAACCCGCCCGCAAACGCGTTGGGCACCCCCGAGCCCGGATCCTCCCCCGCCACCCCGGAAGCCACGGGCACCACCGGTCCCACGACGGCTCCGGCCCCGCCGGCCCCCGCCCTCCCGGGCGCCCCGGCCACCCCGTCGCCGTCCGTCACCACGATCGACCCGGCCACCCCCGTCACCCCCGTCACCCCGACCGGTTCGGCGGTGCCGACGCCCGGTTCCGTCCCGGAGCCCGCGCCGGTCGCCACCCCCTCCCGGCCCGCTCCGGCCCCGCGGCCCGCGCAGCCGGCTCCCAAGCCGACACCGAGGCCCGTCGCCGCGCCGATCCCCGCGTCCGCCCGGGCGGGCGTGGGCAAGGACTTCGACGGCAGCCCGGCCGTCGGGCGGATGTTCGTCATGAAGGGCGGCGGCGCGTACTTCTGCACCGCGAGCGTGGTCTCCTCCCCCGGGCGGAACCTGGTGCTCAGCGCGGCGCACTGCCTGCTCGGTCCGGACTCCCGCCAGGTGGCCTTCGTACCGCGCTGGACCAAGGCGAAGCCGCAGCCGTACGGAATGTTCCCCGTGCTGCGCGACGCGGGGGGACGGCCGAAGATGTGGATCGACCCGCGCTACCGCCGCGAGGGGGCCGACCGGGCCGCCACGCTGGACGTCGCCTTCGCCCGGGTCGGCCCGAACTCCCGCGGGACGGCGGTGGAGTCCGTGGTCGGCGGGAACCGGCTGGTCACCGGGGCCACGTTCGCGCACTCCCGGGTCACCCTGATCGGGTACCCCTCGGCGGCGGCCCGTCCGCGCGTGTGCTTCAACCGGACGACGAAGTTCACCAGCCGGGAGGCGAAGATCCCCGGCTCGTTCCTGAAGATCGCCTGCACCGGCTATCCGGGGGGCACCAGCGGCGGCCCGTTCCTGACGCGCTACGACCAGCGCACGGGAACCGGGGACGTGGTCGGGGTCATCGGCGGCTGGAAGACCGGCGGGACCACGCCCGACACCTCCTACAGCTCGTACTTCGGCGCGCAGATCAGGAAGCTGTATCAGGCTGCGGTCGCCGGGGCGCGGGTGGGGTGAGGACCCGTACCCAGCGGGTGCGGCGCGGATTGCCCACCGAACGCGGGGTGGTCGGGACGCCCTCGACGGTCAACGGGTCGGCCGGTGCGAGGGAGAGCTGGCGGCGCAGGTCCGCGAGGGCCGCGTGCACCGGCGCGAGGATGACCTCGGCGCGCGGGTGGATGAGGGCGAGGGCGCGCGCGGTCGTCTCGATCGTCTCGGCGGCGTCCTCGGCGGCGGTCCGGCTCCACCCTCCGGGCTCGCCGTCGCCCCACGGCACGACGGCGTCGTAGAGGTGACAGGCGGCATCGGCCGCGGCGTCGGCCCGTTCTCCGACGCCCGGCCCCGCGATGGTCGGCAGCAGCTCCATGTCCGGTCAACGAGCGGGGCCCGCCGGGGGAACGAGCTCGGGCCGGCACGTCCGGTCGACTTCGCGTCCGAGGAGGACCGGCGGCGCGGCGGTCGACGGGGCCGTTGTGCCCCGGCCCTCGCTCCGACCGGCTGCGCGCCTCCCGTCCCTCGGGCCCGCCGGGCGGCTCCTCGCGTACGCCCGCGCCGGCCCCCGGCGCATACGCTGGTCCGATCATGAGCCTCAGAGACCGATTCCGGGCCCGCGGCGCCGCCCCCGCGCCGGACCGCGCCGCCGCCGACCGTACCCCCCGGGGTTCCCACGGCGGCCGGGGGGACGCCGGCGCGCGAGCGCAGTTCGCCGTCCTGCTGCGGACCCCCGCGAGGGCGGCCGAGCCGCTGTTCGCGGGGGCGCCGTCGCGCTGGCAGCGGATACTGCCGTACGCCGTCATGGGCGTCTTCGTCGTGACGCTGCTCCCGGTGACGATCTCCGTGCTGGTCAACGACTACGCGCTGGGCGGCGGCTGGGCGGGGGCGCTCGGCGTGGCGCAGACGGTGCCGCTGCTGCTCGCCGTGACCAGGCCCCTGGCCGCGTGGGGGATGGTGCTCCTCGCCGACGTCGTGGGGGCGCTGCTGCTCATGGGCGCCGACCGGTTGGCGGGGCATTCCTGGCCGTGGCCCCCGATGGTCATCGTCGGGTACCTGGCGCTGATGGTGTGCCTGGGGCTCCGCGAGTCCATCAGGACGCTGGTCAAGGTGTGGCTGGCCACGGGCGCGGCCGGGGTGGTGCTCGGCTTCTTGGGGCCCGACGGGGTGACCAACACCGCCGCCCTGCTGTTCGTGCTGGCCGGTGCCCTGTTGGCGGTGACCGGCGCGCTGCGCGGGCTGGGTGACGCGCAGCAGCGGATCGCCGAGCAGGAGAGCATCAGCGAGGCGGAGCGGTCGCGGCGGACGCTGTTGGAGGAACGGGCGCGGATCGCCCGGGAGTTGCACGACGTGGTGGCCCACCACATGTCGGTGATCACCGTGCAGGCCGATTCTGCGCCGTACCGGCTGCCCGGCATGGCGGATCCGGTCCGCGAGGAGTTCGAGGCGATCGCCGCCAGTGCCCGCGAGTCCCTGGGCGAGATGCGGCGGTTGCTGACGGTGCTGCGCGGTGACGGGGCGGCCGGTGACGGCGACGACGAGCGGGCCCCGCAGCCGGGGATGGACCGGTTGCAGCAGTTGGTGGAGGCGATCGTGCGGGCCGGTCAGCCGGTCGAGTTGTCGCTGGCGGCCGGCGCGGGCGACGGGGTGCCGCCGGCGGTGGACCTGTCGGCGTACCGGATCGTGCAGGAGGCCCTGGCGAACGTGGTGCGGCACGCGCCGGGCGCGCGGACCCGGGTGTCGGTGACCCGGGACGCCGGGGAGGTGCTGGTGTTGGTGGTCAACGGCCCGGCGCGGGACTCGGTGGTGGAGCTGGAGAGTTCGGGCACGGGGCACGGTCTGGTGGGAATGCGCGAGCGCGTACGGTTGACGGGCGGGACCCTGGACACCGGGCCGCTGCCCGACGGGGGCTTCCGGGTCGCCGCCCGCCTCCCGCTGAACGGCGGGGACGGGTCCGCCGAGACGAACGAGGACAGCAGTTGACCATCCGCGTGATCATCGTCGACGACCAGGCCATGGTGCGGGCGGGTTTCGCCGCCCTGCTGTCGGCGCAGGCCGACATCGACGTGGTGGGCGAGGCAGCCGACGGGCGCCAGGGGGTGCAGGTGTCGCGGACCCTGCACCCGGACGTCGTGCTGATGGACGTACGGATGCCGGAGCTCGACGGCCTCTCGGCCGCCCGCGAGCTGCTCGATCCGCCGCCCGGGGTGGTGCACCGGCCGAAGGTGCTCATGCTGACGACCTTCGACATCGACGACTACGTGTACGAGGCGCTGCGCGCGGGCGCGTCCGGGTTCCTGCTGAAGGACGCCCCGCCGGCGGACCTGATCGCCGCCGTCCGGATCGTCGCCTCGGGCGAGGCGCTGCTGGCGCCGTCCGTGACCAGGCGGCTCATCGCGGACTTCGTGCGGCAGCGGCCGGCGCCGCGCAAGGATCCGGCGCTGCGCCTGAACGGGCTGACGCCGCGTGAGACCGAGGTACTGGAACTCATCGCGCGCGGGCTGTCGAACCAGGAGATCGCCGCACATCTGGTGCTCGCGGAGCAGACGGTGAAGACCCACATCGGTCGGGTGCTCGGCAAGCTGGACCTGCGCGACCGGGCCCAGGCGGTCATCTTCGCGTACGAGGCGGGTCTGGTCCGTCCCGGCGATTCGGCCTGACGGGACGCCTCGGTCCGGAGGTCACGCCCGGTAGGTCGGAGCCGGCACGTCACAGCCGGCACCTCGCCGTCCGGAGGTCTCGGCCCGACCGAGTGCCTCCGTCCGGAAGCCGTCTCCTCCACCCCCTACTGGGGTATGACCTCCGGGTTGGCTCCCCGGTGCGACGTGCCGTGCGGTACCTCCTTCCTACCTTCCTCGTCGTCACGAGGAGAGGAGAAGGGGCATGCGCCGCTTCGCAAGGACCATGGGGGCGGCCGCGCTGGCCGTGGCCGTCGTCGCGGGAACCGCCGGTTGGGCCGCGGGTGACGCCCAGGCCGTGGTCACCGGACCGCCGCCGGGCACCGCCGACTGGCGGGCCGCCGGGACGGCGGAGCGGCCGCTGCCCGATCCCTGGACGGCGGCGCCGGCCGAGGTGGTGCGGTTCTTCGCCGGCCTCGACGAGGCCCGCGCGCGGGAGTTGCTGCGCGCCCACCCGTCGGTCGTGGGCAACCTGGAGGGGGCTCCCCTGCCCCTGCGGTACGAGGCCAATCGGCTGGCCATCGCCGCCACGGGCGAGCCGCGCTACGCCTCCCTCGCCGCTCCGGGCCGGCAGATCCTGGCCTTCGACCCGCGGGGTCGGGGGCAGGTCGTCGAGGTGTTCGGGGACCTGGAACAGGCCTCGCGGGTCTCGGTGATCGTGCCGGGGTCGGACAACGACGCCGTCTCCCACGACGCCCCGCGGGCGCCCGCCACCGGCCCGGCGGGCTCGGCCCGCGCTCTGCGGGAGGCGACGGGCGGGCAGGGCGCCGTCATCGCGTGGACCGGCTACACGACGCCGGTCGGGGTGGGCGTGGACGCGGCGGCCGGCAGGCTCGCCGAGGCCGGTGCGGTCCGGCTGGCCCGGTTCACGGCGGGGCTCGACGCGGTCGGCGCCCCCGATCCGGTGCTCTTCTGCCACAGCTACGGCTCGGTGGTCTGCGGTCTGGCGGCCCGGCACACCGATGCCACCGACATCGTCGTGTTCGGCTCGCCGGGCCTGCGGGCGGGGCACGTCACCGGTCTGCGGACCACCGCCCGCGTCTGGGCCGCCCGCGGCCCGGACGACTGGATCGCGGACGTGCCGAACGTCGAGTTCGGCGGGATCGGGCACGGCGCCGACCCGGTCGCGCCCGGTTTCGGTGCCCGCCGGATCCCGGCCGGCGACGTCCGGGGTCACACCGGCTACTTCGCCCCCGGCACGGGTTCCCTGGCCGCGTTCGCCGCGATCGCGCGGGGAGGGTCCCGATGAGCGCGACGGCCCTCGTACGGCGGACGGCCGACCGCATCGACCGGCGGACGCCGCCGCACCGCGATCGGGCCGTCGACGGCCTGCGGGCCCTCGCCCTGCTGGCGGTTCCGACCGGGCACTGGCTGCTCGGCGGCTTCACGGTGGACCCCGCCGGCGGCCTGCACAATGCCAGCCCGCTCTCCGCCTTCGGGGGCCTGGCCCCGGCGAGCTGGGTGCTCCAGATGCTCGGCATCTTCTTCCTGGTCGGCGGTTACGCCTCGGCGCTGTCCTTCCGGCGCCGCCCGGGCTCCACCGGGGCCTGGCTGAAGGCCCGGATCGTCCGGCTGGGCCGGCCGGTGCTCGGGGTAACGGCGGTGTGGGCACTGGCGGTCCCGCTGTTGTACGCGGCCGGGGTGCCGGAGGTCACGCTGCGGACCGGGGCCACGCTGGTGGTCCAACCGCTGTGGTTCGTCGGGGTGTACGTGGTGGTCACGGCGCTGACCCCGTACTGCGTGCGGGCGGCCCGGCGGCTCGGTGGGTGGGCGGCGGCCCCGCTGCTCGCCTCGGTCGCCGTGGTGGACCTGCTGCGCTACGGCCCGTACGCCGAGGCCGTGCCGTCCTGGATCGCGGTGCTGAACGTGCTGCCGGGCTGGTTGTTCGCGTACCAGCTGGGCGTTTCGTGGGGCGAGCGGCGGATCGGTCGGCGCGGGGCGTGGCTGCTGCTGGCGGGCGGGGCCGCGCTGTTCGCGGTGCTGCTGGTGGTGTTCCACTACCCGGCGTCGATGGTCGGGGTACCGGGTGAGGCGCGGACGAACTCGCACCCGCCTTCGCTGCTGGTGTTGGCCCTGGCATCGGCGCAGTCGGGGGCGGCGATCCTGTTGCGGGACCGGTTGGCGGGGTTGTTGGCCCGACCGCTGCTGTGGGCGCCGGTGGTCGTGGTGAACCTGTGCGCGATGACGATCCTGTGCTGGCACCAGAGCGCGATGCTGGCGGCGGCCGTCCCCGCGTCCCTCGTCGGTGAGGTGGCCGGTCTGACGACGGCGCCGGTCACCGCGGGGTGGATCGTGGCGCGGGCGGCGTGGATGCCGGTGTTCGGGCTGCTGCTGGTGGTCATCGCCCGGTACGCGCGCCGCTTCGAGGCGCCGCCGGGCGACGGCAGGCGGTCGTCGGTGGCGCGCGGGACGGTGGCGGGGCTGCTGGCGGCGGGGTTCGCGGTGTTCGCCCTGGGTCTGGCGTAGGCCGTCGCTTTCGGATCCTGCCGGGTCCGCGTCGGTGGGGACCCGTCCGGGCGGCGGAGCCCGGGGTACGACGAGAGCGCCGCTCCCGGTGGGGAGCGGCGCTCTCGCGTCAGGTGCCGTGCGGGTGCCGGGTCAGGCGATGGACGCCGCCACGATGGCGGCGACGGCGAGGTTGCAGCATGCGGTGACCCAGACGGCCGGGTGCGGCTCCGGGTCGACGACGATGGCGCCGAGCTTGCCCGGGGTGACCAGGTCGAGCACCAGGAAGGCCACCGCCATCAGGATCAGGCCGAGCAGGCCGAAGGCCGCGGTGGACAGCAGGCCCTTGCCGAAGTCCTCGTACGTGGTCCAGATCGAGGTGAAGACGATGCCGCCGATGCCGAGGAGCGCGGAGCTGAGCAGGAGGGCGGCGTTGCGGTTGCGCTCCTCCCAGATCTGCTTCGGGAGCTTCCCGGGCGTCAGCACGTCCACCAGGACGATGCCGAGGATCAGCAGGACCAGGCCGAGGGCGCCGAACGCGCTGGTGCGGCCAAGTCCGTTGATGATGTCGCTCATTGAGAAGCCTGTCTCCGGGTGGGTAGGAAGGGTGGCGGTGGCGTGTCCGCCGTGGGCTGGCCGAATCTATCGCACGGCCCGGCGGCGGACCATGGGGAGGTCTGGAAATGGCAAAGGTCAGGGCCGCGCGGGCCGCCGAGGCGACGGAGCTGACCGCGCTCGTGCTGCGTTCCAAGGCGTACTGGGGATACGACGCGGAGTTCCTCGCGGCGTGCGCCCCGCAGTTGCGGATCGTGGGCGCGCAGGTGGCGGCCCGGCGGATCGTGGTGGCGCAGGACGAGGGCGACGGGCGGGTCCTGGGTCTCGCGTCCCTGGAGGAGTGGGAGGGACCCGCCGACCCGGAGAACGGCCCGGTACCGGACGGATCGGCGTCGGACGGATCGGTACCGGACGGATCGGCGTCGGACGGCCCGGTCGCCCCGCGGGAGCGCCGGTCGGACCCGGAGGACGGCCGGCTGCCGGACGTGTCCCCGAGCGGGGAGGGGCCGGGCCCCGTCGCGCGGCTCGGGCTGCTGTTCGTGGAGCCGGACGCCATCGGGCGGGGCGTCGGCCGGCTCCTGTACCGGGACGCGGTGCGCCGGGCCGCCGCTCTCGGGGTCCGCCGACTGCTCGTCGACGCCGATCCGCACGCGGCGGGCTTCTACCGGGCGATGGGGGCGAAGCCGTCGGGGAGGTCCCCGGACGGTCTGCTCCGGTTCGAGGTGGCTCCGGCGCCCCTGGCGGACTGGGCGCGGGCCTGGACGGGCGGCACGCCGGCCGTGCACGTGGGCAACGTGGCGGAGTTCAACGCTCAGTTCCAGGACGCCTCCCTGGACGACCGGCAGGACGCCGCGCACCACTACGCCTGCCTGGCCGCCTTCTACAGCCCCTCCCCCGCGGCCCTGGTGCTGCCCCGGGCGGTGCCGCCGGGCTGGATCCCGCTGGTCGGCCGGCAGTTGGGGTGGGGGCCGGAGGTGGAGGTGTACGACGGTGTGGCGGAGCGGGGTCCCGGGCTGTCGGACGCCGTACTGGCCCGGCCGGCGCTGGCGGGGCGGGTGGCGGGGCGGGGGCTGCCCCTCGTGCCGTGGGGTCGGACCGCGGCGTTCGCGAGGCTGGCGGGCCTGCCGTGGCGGCCGCGGGAGCTGCGCCACGAGTCCAAGTCGGCGGCGCACGCCCTGTTCGGCCGGATCCTGGCGAGCGGCGGGCATCCGCGGATCGTGTTGCCCGGGCAGTGGCGGGCGGGGAACCGCTGGACGGCGGTACGGCTGTTGGCGGCGCGGGCCCGGTCGGCCGAGAGCACCGTTCTCAAGTCGGAGCACGGCGTGGGGGGTTCGGGCACGACGGTGGTGACGCCGGCCGCCGTCCGGGAGGCGGGCGGGGCCCGGGCGGTGCTGCGGGGTCTGCCGCGCGGGCCCCTGCTGGTGGAGGAGTACGTCGTAGGCCCGGCGGGACCGGACGCCGGTCCCCGGGACCTGACCTACGACGGTTTCGTGGACGGCTCGGGCCGGGTGCACGAGGTGGGCGCGGCGGTGATGGACGTGGTCGACGGCGCCTATCGGGGTGCGACGGTGGGTCCCGGGGTGGTGCCCGGCGCGCTGGAGGGGCCGCTGTCGGCGTTCGGGCGGGCGGTGGGCGGGGAGTTGGCGGGCTGCGGTTACCGGGGCTGGTTCGACGTGGACTTCGTCACGGACCCCGCGGGGCGGCTCGCGCCGACGGAGACCAACCTGCGCCTCACCGGGCCGTCGGTGGCGTTCATGGTCGCGGCGCGGCTCGACGTGCTGCGGGGGGCCGGGCACCTGGTGCGGATCGCGGACCGGGTGGAGCTCGGTGCCCGGCTGCCGGAGCCCCAGTGGGACGAGCTGTGCGCGGACCTCGCGCGGGCCTGCGCGGACCTGGGCGCGGTGTTCGTGCCGGCCGTCCCCACCGCCGCCTTCGATCCGGCGCCGTGGTTCGGGGTGCTGGTCGCCGCGCACGACGCCGGGGTGTTGGACGCGGCCGAGGAGTTGGTGCGGGCGCGGGCCCTCGCCGTGGGCGCGGGCTTCGCCCCGGACGGGGTTCAGTCGTCGAAGTCGAAGGGGCTCACCGGTCTGCGGGTGACGTAGAAGGCCGCGACGGCCGCGGCGATCATCAGGGGCACGTTGAAGACGTAGACGAGGGCGGCCTGGCGGGCCCAGTCCTGTTTCGCCGCCAGTCGGTAGAGGTTGTCCTGCGGCCACCAGGAGACGAGCAGGTAGACGATCGCGAGGTGGGCGGCCGTGGTGAGGCGTCGGCCCCGGCGTTGGGCGAGCATCCGGCGGCGGCCGTTGAACAGGAACATCACGCCGAGGCCGAAGGCCAGGCATTCGAGCACGTGGAGGATTCCGAAGAGGACCGCCCAGTGGAGGGGGATGCCGGTGAGGTCGGTCGATCCGGGCCACAGGAGGTTGGTGACGAGGCGGGCGACGACCCCGATGGCGAGTGCGCCGCAGCCGACGACGCACGACAGCGTGCCCTCGCCGGTGCTCGCGCCGCCGTACTTGACGGAGCCGGTGTGCGCGCCGTACCCGGGCGGGGTGGGGGCGAGGAGGAGCGGCGGTCGCGGTACGCGGGCCCGGTCCTCCTGGCCGCCACGGGTCCGGGGCAGGCCGCGCAGCCGGATCACGGCGCGCGGGGCCAGGCCCCCGGGCACCTTCTCGGCCAGGTGATCGCGGAGCTCCCCGGTGTCGGCGAGGGTTCCGGCCGGGGTCCCGGGCGGTTCGCCGTGCGGCGGGGCGATGTAGGCGACGAGCCGGTGTTCCCCCTTGCCGCCGGGGACGGCGGCCACGATGGCCGCGCCGATGCGGGGGTGGGTGCGGATCGCGGATTCCAGGGGATGGGGGTCGACGGGGCGGCCGTCGAGGTCGAAGCGGTCGCGGATCCGGCCCCCGAACTCCAGCAGGCCGTCCGGTCGGAGCCGGCCGAGGTCACCGGTGGGGACGGCGTCGCCGCCCCCGGGCGGGGTCAGGTGGATCTGGCCGTCGCGCACGTCGGCCAGGCAGCCGGGGTGGGGGGTGCCCAGCAGGGAGAGCCGCTCGGGGTCGTCGAGCGGTCGGGGCAGCTGCGGGAGTTCGAACCAGGTTCCGTTGCCGCCGCACTCGGCGAGACCGTAGACGTTGAGCACGCGGGCGCCGGGGCGCAACACGGCCTGGACCGAGGCCTGTTCGTCGAGGTGGAGTCGGTCCCCGGTGACGGCGACGAGCCTCAACGGTCCGGTACGGGGGCCGCTCTCGTGGCGGGACCGCGCGGGCAGGGGTACCCGGCCGGGGTCGGGCAGCAGGGCGAGGGCGCCCGCCGGGTCGGTGTGCAGGACGCTGACCCGTTCGGTGACGACGGTCCGCAGGAGGTCCTCGGCGAGCGGCAGGGGGGCCGGGGGCAGGACGAGGGAGCCGCCGGAGCACAGGGCCCGGGTCCAGCCCGCGGCGAAGGCGGTGACGTCGGGTCCGCAGGTGAAGAGGTGCCGGTCCTCGGGGGTGAGCCGGGCGGTCTCGGCCCAGCCGTCGTGGGCGGCGAGCAGCAGCGCGTGGCCGGCGCGGACCGGACGGGGTTCGGCCGAGCCGGTGAACAGCACGGCGGCGGGCGGACCCGCCTCGGCTCCGTGCGGTGGGTGGGTCCCCGGTCCGGGGCGGGCGGGGGGATCGGCGGGCCGTTCGGCGATCCGGGCGGATTCCGCGTCGAGGAGCAGGGTGCGGCGGCCGTCGCCCAGGTCGAGGCGGGCGTGGTGCGTCGTGTGGGTGAGCAGCAGGTCCGCGCGGAGCACGGCGAGCAGGGACCGGGCGGCGTGCGGGTCCCCTGCGTCGAGGAGGGCGTACGTCCCGCCGGCCTTGAGGACGGCGAGTACGGCGACGACCAGGTCGGGGCGGAGGGTGGTGGCGACGGCCACCAGGGGGTGGGCGGGCGCGCCCGACTCCAGGAGGTGGTGGGCCAGCCGGTTGGCCCGCGCGTCGAGTTCCGCGTAGGTGAGGCCGTCCGGGCCGGCGAGGAGGGCGGGGGCGTCGGGGGTGTCCCGGGCCCACCGCTCGAAGCGTTCCAGGACCGTGTCGAGGGCGGGCCGGCCGGGGCGGGCGGACTTCGGTGCCTGCGTCATGTCCCGATGATGGCACCACGGGCCGGGTGGCAGGAGGAGCTGGAGCAACTCCGAAAGACGTTCGTACGGGCGGGAGTTGGCGACCCGTACGGGTGGGTTCACCGACCACGCCTTGACCTGAAGTTATGTTGAGGTTTTAGCGTGTGGGTCATGGACATGGAAGTCACGGCGTGGACCTCGCTCCACAGTGCGATCAACGCCCAGCAGGACCGGCGACCCTTCAATCGGGCGAGTCTTCGCCGCATCGGGGCCTTCGCGGGCCCGCACCGCCGCGGGCTCGCCCTCTTCCTGCTGCTCAGCGTCATGGGCGCGCTGCTCGCGGTGGCGACCCCGCTTCTGGCCAGTCGGGTCGTCGACGCCATCGTGAAGGGCGGGGACGGCGGGGTGGTCACCCGGCTGGCGCTGCTCATCGCCGTGATCGCGGTCGCCGAGGCGGGCCTCGGCCTGCTGACCCGCAAGCTCTCCGCCACCCTCGGCGAGGGCCTGATCCTCGACCTGCGGACCGCGGTGTTCGACCACGTCCAGCGGCTGCCGATCGCCTTCTTCACCCGAACCCGTACGGGCGCGCTCGTCAGCCGCCTCAACAACGACGTCATCGGCGCCCAGCGGGCCTTCAGCAACACCCTGTCGGGGGTGGTCTCCAACACGGTGACGCTGGCGCTGACCCTGGTGGTGATGCTCAGCATCTCCTGGCAGATCACCCTGCTGGCCCTGGTGTTGCTGCCGGTGTTCGTGCTGCCGGCCCGCCGGATGGGAGTGCGGATGGCGGGCATGCAGCGGGAGGCCTCGGAGCTGAACGCGGCGATGGGCACCCAGATGACGGAACGCTTCTCCGCCCCCGGCGCCACCCTCGTCAAGCTCTTCGGCCGCCCGGCGGACGAGTCCGCCGAGTTCGCGGCCCGCGCGGGGCGGGTCCGGGACATCGGGATCCGCACGGCGATGGCCCAGTCGGCCTTCATCACCGCCCTGACGCTGGTCTCCGCCCTCGCCCTGGCCCTGGTGTACGGCCTGGGCGGCCACTACGCGCTGCGCGGGACCCTGGACGCCGGTTCCGTCGTCGCCCTCGCCCTGCTCCTGACCCGGCTGTACGCGCCGCTGACGGCCCTGGCCGGCGCCCGCGTCGAGGTGATGAGTGCGATGGTCAGCTTCGAGAGGGTCTTCGAGATCCTCGACCTGAAGCCCCTGATCGCCCAGAAGCCGGACGCCCGTGGCGTGCCCGAGGGGCCCGTGTCGGTGGAGTTCGACGCGGTCTCCTTCGGCTACCCGTCGGCCGACAAGGTGTCCCTCGCCTCCCTGGAGGAGGTCGCCACGCTCGACACCCGGGGCGGGACCGAGGTGCTGCACGAGGTGTCCTTCCGGGCCGAGCCCGGCCAGATGATCGCCCTCGTCGGCTCCTCAGGCGCCGGCAAGTCCACCATCGCCCAGCTGCTGCCCCGCCTGTACGACGCCGACGCGGGCGCCGTGCGCATCGGCGGGATCGACGTACGGGACCTCACGGCCGACTCGATCCGCGACACCCTCGGCATGGTCACCCAGGACGGCCACCTCTTCCACGAGTCGGTTCGGGCCAACCTGGCGCTCGCCCGACCGCAGGCCACGGAGGAGGAGATCTGGGAGGCGCTGCGCCGCTCCCGCCTGGACGGGCTCGTCGCCTCGCTCCCGGACGGACTGGACACCGTCGTCGGCGAACGCGGCTACCGGCTCTCCGGCGGGGAACGGCAGCGGCTGACCATCGCCCGGCTGCTGCTGGCCCGCCAGCGGGTGGTGATCCTCGACGAGGCGACCGCCCACCTGGACAACACCTCCGAGGCCGCCGTGCAGGAGGCCCTGGCGGAGGCCCTGAGCGGGCGGACGGCCCTGGTGATCGCGCACCGGCTGTCGACCGTACGGGCCGCCGACCTGATCCTGGTGGTCGAGGAGGGCCGGATCGTGGAACGCGGCACGCACGAAGAGCTGCTGGCGGCGGGCGGCCGCTACGAGGAGCTCCACCGGACCCGGTTCGCGGCCCCGGGGCGTGCGTCGGGCGGCGCCGTGACGGCCTCCGGAGCATGATGGCCGCGGGGCCCGACCCGGGCCGTCGTCGATCCTGGAGTGAGTGATGGACATCAAGCTGGAACTGGTCGCCGTCCCCGTCACCGATGTGGACCGGGCCAAGGCCTTCTACGAGCGCCTCGGCTTCCACGCCGACCACGACGTCACGGTCAGCGAGGAGATCCGCTTCGTCCAGCTCACCCCGCCCGGATCGGCCTGCTCGATCGCCGTCGGCAAGGGCCTGACCCGGATGGTCCCGGGGTCCCTGGACAACATGCAGGTCGTCGTCGCGGACATCGAGGAGGCCTACGCCGACCTGCGGGGCCGGGGCATCGAGGTCACCGAGATCCAGGACATGCCCTGGGGCTCGTTCGTCTACTTCTCCGACCCCGACGGCAACGGCTGGGCCGTCCAGCAGACGAAGCCGCGCACGGCCGCCGCCGGCTGAGCGCGCCCCGCCCGCCCCGGCCCCGAGGCCGCACCCGTCGGTCGTCCGTCGGTCGTCCCTCAGTCGTCGAGGAAGACGATGCGCCGGGCCGGGGCGGACGGGCCCTGCGAGGCCATGGCCGTGAACCGGCCGGCGGGGACGGCCCGCTCCCGGCCCCACGCCCGGATCTCCTCGATCTGCTCCGGGTTGTTGCGGCTGAGCGGCACCGTGTTGGCGAAGGTGTCCAGGACGAACGACGGACGCATGTGCTGCGGGCCGCCGCCCAGGTAGACCTCGGCGCCGACGTCGTGCAGCGCCG
The DNA here is from genome assembly GCF_042887545.1 of Streptomyces sp. NPDC057939. Lineage (NCBI taxonomy): Bacteria > Bacillati > Actinomycetota > Actinomycetes > Kitasatosporales > Streptomycetaceae > Streptomyces > Streptomyces sp. NPDC057939. The sequence continues at coordinate 114,444 of NZ_JBHVPG010000018.1, read as the reverse complement.
CCTCGATGTCGGAGCCGGCGAACCCGTCGGACAGTTCCACGAGCCGGGCCAGCTGTTCGGGGTCGGGCTCGGTCTTCAGGTAGCGGCGGTAGTAGATGCCGATGATCTCCTCCCTGTCCTGCGCGTCGGGCAGGTCCACGAAGAAGAGCTCGTCGAAGCGGCCCTTGCGGAGCAGCTCGGGCGGCAGGCTGCGGACGTCGTTGGCGGTGGCGACGACGAAGGTCCGCGACTGGGACTCCTGGAGCCAGAACAGGAACTGGCCGATGATCCGCTGCGGCACCCCGGTCCCGTCACCCGCGCCCGCCAGGCCCTTCTCGATCTCGTCGATCCACAGCACGCAGGGCGCGACCCGGTCCGCGGTCTCCAGCGCCTCCCGGAAACGGCCCTCCGACTCGCCCAGGTACTTGCCGTGGATGGAGCCCATGTCCAATCGGTACAGGGGTAGTTGCCACTGCGCGGCGATGGCCTTGGCCGACAGGGACTTGCCGCAGCCGGGAACGCCCACCAGCAGGACGCCGCGCGGGGGCCGCAGATCGGTGGCCCGCAGGTCGGCCTGGAGCAGCCGGCCCCTGCGTCGGAGCCAGTCGCGCAGGTTGGACAGGCCGCCCACCGCGTAGTCGGCGGCCTTCAGGGGCACCTTCTGGAGGCCCGTCAGGTCGTTGAAGATCCGGTCCTTGGACTGGGCGAGGACCACGACGTCCCCCGCGTCGACGGAGCCCTTCGCGGCGACCGTCGCCATCAGGTTGATCGCCTCTCCCTCGGTGACCCCCACGAGGAACTCGGCGGCCCGCCGGGTGTCGCGTTCGTCCCAGGCGATCGGGATGTGGCCCCGGTGGTCGTCGAGGAAGGCGGAGATCGTCGCGTACATCTCGTCGGCGTCGGGCGGGTCGAGCTGGAGGCCCATGCCGAGGCGTTGAAGACCGCTCCACACCTGGCCGTCGGTGATCAGGATGACGCTGCCCATGTTGGTGTCGGCCAGCCGCGCGAGTTCGGCGACGTGCCGGGTCAACGGGGTGTCGGCGTCCAGCTCGTCCGGTTCCACGAGGACCAGCGTCGCGTTGGGACGGGAGGTGAACTGGGAAGCGGCGAACTCCATGGCGCCGGTGAGGGAACGGTCGTCCATCAGGGGCGCGTTGGTCCGCAGGTCGCGCAGCCCGGTGGCCCTCGTGTAGATCCAGAACGGCATGGCGCCGCGCCGGGCGTGGGTGGCGGCCGTGCGTACGAGGCGCAGCGCCCGCTGCTGCTCGATGGTGCGGATGCAGATGACCGGGACCCGGGCGGAGATGTAGCTGTCGAGATCGCGATGGCATTCGGCGTGGTTGGACATGGGCTGCTGCTCTCCGGTCAGTCGGTGATGATGCGGCGGCGGGCGGGGGCCGCGGGGTCGTACGACCAGCCCTCGCCCGGCGCCGGCGCCGGCCGGTCCGTCCCGGGCCCGGGCGCGCCGGGGCCGGCCGTGGTCAGTGGGTTCTCGCGCAGGGTGCGGCGGCGGTCCTCCAGGAACCGCGGGTCCGAGCCGCCGCGCGCGGCCCGGTCCAGGGAGGCTTCCAGTTGCTCCTGGAAGCCGGTGATCTGTCCCTCGACCAGGTCGGCCAGCCGTTTGCGCAGGTCCTCGGGCAGCGCGGGGTGCGCGGCGAGCGCGCGGACGGCGTCGAGGCCGGTGCGTGCCTGGACCAGGGCGCGGCCGGCGTCGAACTCGTCGCGGGCCGCTTCCAGGGCGGCGGTCAGGGCCTTCGCCCAGGCGCGCAGGCGCCGGTCGAAGGCGTCGGTGAGGTGCTGGGAGAAGCGGGCCCACGTGTCCTGGTGGTAGTCGTCGGGGCGCAGCCTCGGGAGTCGGGCGGCGGCCTCGGCGGTGGCCGCGGCCCCGCCCGTGCTCCAGTCCCGCAGGTATTGCGTCCATGTCTGGTAGGCGCCGCCGTGGCCCCACAGGTTGTTCATGGTCAGGGCTGTTCCCGTCGGGCGCCGGGGCGGCGGACCAGTTGTTCCCCGGGTGGCAGCGGGGACCACTCGGGCAGGCCCTCGACGACGCGGCGCAGTCGGGCGGTGGTGCGTTCCTCGGCCGGTTCGGCGCCGCCGGCCCACAGCCTGCGGCGGGGCGCTCCGGGGTCGGGTGTGGTCATGCGGGGTGCCCTCCCGGGGAGACGGTGCGGCCGGTGAAGGGGGTGTTCCCCTCGGTGGCGGTGGCCAGTGAGGCGATCAGTTCGCGGACCTGTCCCTCGACCGCGTCGGCCTCCTGGTAGGCCTGCTGCCAGTTGGTCAGCTCGGCCCCGGCTCCGACGAGCCGGTGGAGGGCGTCGCGGCGGGCCTCGCCGAGCAGGAGCCGGGCGGAGTCCTGCACCCGGCGGTTCTTGGCGGCTCCCTGGTGGATCAGGAGCCAGCCGATGCCGCCGACGAGCACGGGGATCAGGGCGGCCGCGGCGGGGCTGATCGCGTTCCCGACGAACAGGCCGATCAGGGCGGCGGCGAGGACCGCCACCACCTTCGCGGGGTACTTGTAGCCGAGGGCGTCGACGAAGGGGGTGGTGTGCCGGTCCCAGTGCTCGCCGAGCCGCTTCTCCAGTTCGGGCAGCGGCGTGTGGTAGGAGCCGGTCCAGGCCGGGAGGGTGAAGTTCTGTCCGGCCACCGGGTAGGTGGCCTCGAAGCGGGCCTCCACGTCCTGCGGCACGGCGGCCCGGTAGTCCCGCGAGAAGCCCTGGTGGGCGTGGTGGAACCAGTCCCGGCAGGCGGCGACGGCGAGCCGCCGGGTGGCCTCGGAGGTTCCGATGGCGCCGGGGTTGAGGGCCGCGGTGCTCTGGACGGTGAGGTAGTCGAGGGTCACGTCGTAGGAGGCCGAGTCGGCGTCCGCGTCGGCGCGCGCCCGGGTGGTGTCGCCGTCGTGGGCGACGACGGCCTCCTGGTAGGCGAGGTCTCGCCGCAGGGGCAGTTCCTCGTTGTCGTACTCGGAGACGAGCCGGTCCAGGATGTCGTCGACGGCGTCCTCGATGCGGTGCGTCGCGGCGGGTTCGGCGTTCAGGAGGGCCGTGTACTTGTCGAGGACGACCTGTTGGGTACGGGCGGCGGAGAGCACCTGCCCGAGTTGCGGCCACTGCGGGGACACCTGGTGCAGGAAGGTGAACTCGGCGCCGGTCACGGTGGGGCACAGGGAGCCGATCTCGGCCCGCCAGCGGTCGATCTGTGCGTCCTGCGCCGCCGTGTCGCCGCCGAGCAGTTCGTGCCATTCGTCCAGAGCCTCGCGGAGCATGGCCCGACCGGCCGGCCCGAAGGCCCCCTGGGCCACGGATTCCAGGATGACGGCGAACTCGCGGCCCAGGGCGGCCGGGTCCTGGGCCAGCAGGTAGTGCCGGAGCCAGCGCGCCGATTCGGCGTGCCGGCCCTGCCGGCGCAGGACCAGCGCGAAGAACAGAGAGGTGCGGTCCGGGGAGCGGCGGAAGGACTCCTGGACGGCGCGCTCGCACAGGGTGGGGTCGTCGGCCGACCAGGCGGCGAGGGCCACCAGGGCCGGTGCCAGCCAGTACCTCGGCGTCTGGAGCATCAGCTGGTCGCCGACCATCCGGACGGTGTCCTCGGCCACGAGGCCGATGTCGAAGGCCTGGAGCATGCCGACGGCGGTGCGCCGGACGACCTTGTGGTGGCCGAACTCGTGGTCGATCCGGTCCTGGATGACGCCGACGCGGGTCTCCGCCCGCTGGAGGGCGGCCACGAGCCGCGCCTGCGCGGCGAACGCCTGGAACTCGTCGCGGAGTTGCTGGAGTTCGGTGCGGGTCTGTTGTTGTTTCGCCTCGACGGAGTTGACCTGCCCCGAGACGTGGCCGACCTGTTCGGCGACGCCGGCCACCAGTCGGTTGATCTCGGCGACCTTCCGGTGCAGCCCGTGGTCGATTTCCGTCACGTGCTCTCCCCCGATCGTGGCCCGCTGGGCCGAACCACCGAACCGTTCTCCAGTACGGGCAGGACGAGCCCGTCGGAGTAGACCTCCACCCATGCGTAACTCGGGCTGCGCGCCAACATCCGGGCCGCTCCGTAGGGATCCGGCAGCACGTCACCCGGCGCGTAGTGGGTGAGGATGGCGCCGAAGAGGTTGAGGATGTGGTCCACGTACGGGGGGCCGAGGTGGCAGCGGGCGAGGAACCCGATGGGCGCGCTGTGGTGCTGCACCTCGTACTGTTCGCGGATCCAGTCGGCGAGGCGACGCCCGGCGGCGGCGTCGATTCCGGCGTCGAGCCGGGCCACCGCTTCGAGCAGTTCCCCCGACCGGCTGCGCAGCCGGTCGGCGAGCGGACCGGGCGCGTCGGCGGCACCGGTCGTGGCGGCTGCCGTGCCGGTGTCCTGCCGGAGGTCCTGTGCGGGTCGTACGACACGGCGTGGACGCTCGATGTAACCCATGGTCTCCCCGTATTGCGCGTGGACCACGCAGGCTAATGACGTTGCGTCAATCCTGCGACCTCAAAAGGTATTTGCGCCATAAACTCCCCGCAAGTGACCTCGATGCGACCGGTTTTCGGCCAGCGACCGCCCCGACGGCCGGGCCAGACTGGCGTCATGGCGACGGTGTACGCCCTGCTCGTGGGCATCAACGAGTACCGCACGACCTTCCGGTCCCGCCTGGCCGATCTGCGCGGGTGCCTGGCCGACGTGGCCGACGCCCGCTCCGCCCTGGAGGCGGCCGCCCCGGGCCGGGTCGACGCACTGACGCTGCTGAACGGCGCGGCCACCGCCCGCGCGGTCCAGGAGGCCATCCTCGGCCACCTGTACCGGGCCGGGGAGGGCGACACGGCGCTGCTGTGGTTCAGCGGGCACGGGACCCAGTACGCGGCGAGCACGCCGCAGGAACTGCTGCTGGAACCGACGGGCCGCTGCCAGGCACTGGTCTGCGCGGACGGGCCGCTGCCCGACAAACGGCTGGGTGCGCTCCTCGACGGGGCGGCGACGGGCGGCGGCCGGGTGGTGGCGGTGCTCGACTGCTGCTTCTCGGGGGGCGCGACCCGGGAACCGTGGCAGGCCCCACGCATGGTGCCACCGCTGCCGCACTGGCGGGCGGCCGTCGGTTCCCGGGACCTGATCGGGCCCGACACCGCGCCGCGGCACCTGTTGCTCGCCGCGAGCCGGATCGGAGCGCCCGCCCTCGAATGCCCCGTCGACGGCCCGGACGGCATGGCCGGTCCGCACGCCGTTGAAGGTCCCGGGGAGCCGCACATCCGCGGCGTGTTCTCGTACGTCCTGGCCGGCGCCCTGCGCCGGCAAGGTCCGCGCACCACCGCGCGGGAGCTGTTCGCGGAGGTGGACGCCGGGGTGCGACGGCTGGTGTCCGGGCAGCAGCCCGTACTGTTCCCCGTCGATCCGGGCGGGTTCGCGGACCGGCCGCTGCTGGGAGGGGCAACCGGCAACCTGCCCCGGGAGCACCGGCCCGACGCCCACCTGCTGCGGGAGGGGCCGGAGGGTTGGGAGGTGGACTGCGGGCGGGTGCACGGCCTGACCGGGGGCCCGGGCACGGAGTTCAGGGCGGCGGGCGGCGCCGTGCGGGTCACGGACGTGCGGGCCGACCGGTCACTCGTCCTCCCGGACGGCTGGGCCCCGGAGCCGGGGTCGGTGCACGCCGTGGCCCTGTCGGCGCTGGCGCTGCCGCCGGCGGCCGTGGTGCTGGCCGGGGACGCCGCCGAACTGCCCGCCTCCCCGCTGCTGCGCGAGGTGGCGGCCGGATCCCCGGAGGAGGCCGGGGCGGGGCTGCTGTTCCGGATCGAGGTCCGGAACGGTCTGGCCCGCGTCCTGCGCCGCGACGGTTCCCCGTACGTCCCACCGCTGCCGCTGGCGGGACCCGCCGACGCCCGACGGCTCGCCGACTGCCTGACCGGCCTGACCCACTGGCACCGCATCCGCGACCTCAGCGCGGGCATGTCCCCGCTCAGCGGGCACGTCCGGGTGGAGGTACTGCCCTGGGAACACCGCGACGGGGAGCCACTGCGTCCCGACGCTCAGGGGGAGATCGTCCTCGCGTACCAGGGCGAGCACGCGCCGTCCGTCACCGTCAGGATCCGCAACACCGGGCCCCGGCCGCTGTGGTGCGTGCTGGTCAACCTCAACGACCGGTTCGGCGCCGGATCGACGCTCTTCCCCGGCCGGTTCATCGGACCCGGGATGATCGGTCACGCACTGGACGGTCAGGCGGTGCATATGTTCCTGCCCCGGTCCCGGCCGGTACGGCCCGGTGCCTCCGTACGGGACTGGCTGACGCTGATCGTGGCCGAGGGCGAACTGAACACCAGGCCGTTCCATCTGAGTCCCTGGGATCCGGCCACCAACCGCTGGGGGATCCTGGCGAGCCCGCCCACGGACGGCCTGTTGCGGCTGGCCGGGCCGGCGTCCACGCAGGCCGTCGGGCGCGACATGGGGCCCGCCCGGCCGTTCGCGCCCGGGCAGTGGGCGGCGAGCACCATCGCCCTGCGCACGGTGGTGCCCCCGTTCCCGATCGGCGAGGGCCTCACTGGCCGAGGTGCGTGAACCCCGCCCAGGCGGTGAGGTCGTGCGGGTCGAGTCCCGCCAGCCGGGCGGCCAGGAACGGCGGCAGCCCGTCGGGCGCCGTCCGCGCCGGGTCCAGCATCCACAGCTGGGCCCGGCGCAGGGCCCGAGCGGGCGGCTCGTGTTCGCGGCGCAGGAAGTGATGGGTCAGGAACATCAGGATGGACGTCGCGTCGTCCGGCACCGGCCACAGCGAGCCGATCACCGAACGGCTGCCCGCGACCAGGAAGGCGGTGGACAGGCTGTACGCCTCGTTGTGTCCGCGCCCCGAGACCTGGCTGCGGCAGGCCGCGAGGACGACCAGCCCGAGCCGGCCGTGGACGGCGCCCGCCAGCTCTTCCGCGGTCAACTCGCCGCCCTTGAGGGAGAGGTAGGAGCTGCGGGGCCGGTGCTCCTCGACTGTGCCGTGGCAGGCCAGGTGCAGGACGGCGCCCTCGTCGGCCCGCTCCCGCAGCCATGCGGCGACCTGCCCGGGCGTGCCGTCCCCGGTGCGCAGGCCGAGGTACTGGCCGTGGGGGTAGAAGAGCCGCTGGACCACGTCGGCCTCCTCCCCCGCGTAGGGCAGGTCGCCGGTGGGGTTGCCGACGACCAGCGCGGTTCCGGTGTGCGGGGCCGGCGGGCGGGCGGCGACCTCGCAGAGCAGGCGTGCGGAGGCGGCGTAGGAGAACTCGGCCCGCTCGATGGCGTAGCTGCGGCCCCGGCCCGTCTCGGCGAAGGTCGCGTGCCAGGGGACGACGCCGAGGACGCCCATCGGAACGAGGACGAGGCGGGGCACCCTCCCCGGCCGCGCGGGCACCTGCAACATCTCCAGCAGGGGCTGGACGGCGGCCCGCCAGGCCCAGGAGCACAGCCGGTCCAACTGGTCGCGCAGCGGCGGAGCGGGAGCCGGAAGGGACGTGGTGAGGCCGGGGACGGGGCCCATGTCCCGCAGCACGTCGCCGCCCGCCGGGCGGTGGTCCCGCAAGGGGGGCGCGTCCGCACGCAGCCTGGGCAGCGGAACGGTGTGGACCTGTCCGGTGACGGTGACCAGGAGGGCGGTGCCGGGGCAGGACGCGGTGCCGGGCACCAGGTAGACCAGGGCGTCCTTGCCCTGGGCGCGCAGGGCCGCGCCGATCTCGGCGGGGTCGGGCGGGTCGAGCAGCCGGGTGCCGTCGCCGGTCAGCGCCTCCACCGCGCGGCGGCGCAGGTCGCTCGACACGTTGTCGGGGTCGCCGCCGGCCGCCCTCCACTCGGCGGCCAACGTCCCGTGTCCGGCGGCGGTGAGGAGTTCGGGGACGGATCGACCGGTGGTGGCCGTGTGCAGGATCAGGCCCCGGCACGCGTCGAGTGCCCGTACGGCGTCCTCCGGGGCCCGGTCGGCGAGGCACCATCCCACGAGGTCCTCGGAGAGTTGGTCGGCAAGCCGGGCGGCCTCGGCGACGTCCTGGGTACCGGACTGGAGGAGCGTCGACCGGACGAAACCGCGCATCGCCTCCAGGCCGAGCCGTCGGCCGCGCTCGCGGTCGCGGCGGGCCAGACTGCCGCGGGCCCGGTAGGAGGCGGCCAGGCTGTGCGCGGTGTACGCCCACAGTCGGTGCTCGGGGCCGCCCATGGCCGCGGCGGCGCCTTCGAGGAGGTTGATGGCACGTTCCAGGTCGCGGGCCCCCGGGCCGGAGCGGACGTTCCCGCTCGCCAGCGCGAGCCCGTGGAAGAGGCTGCCGGCCTCGGAGGCGAACCTGATCCAGTCCCCGCTCCCCTCCTCGGCCAGGGAGAGGGCCTCCTCGAACAGGGACAGGCTCTCGCGGACGCGCGGCAGGTCCGGGCCCCGCAGCGCGTCGCGCACCCGTGCCAGGGCCGTGTTGCCCAGTACCCCGGCCCGGGCGTCACGGGGCAACCGGGATGCCTGGCGCCGCAGTTCGGTGAGGGAGGGCCGGCCGACGAGCGGTGGCAGGGGCGCGACGCCGAGCCGGTGCGCGAGGTCTTCCCGGGCCAGTCTCACGGTCTCCAGTTGCACCCAGCACTCGATGCGGGAGACGTCGTCGGGGTCCAGGCCCGCGACGGCCTCGGCCACCGCCTCCACCGCCCGGTCGGTGCCCGCCAGATCCCCGCGCCTGGCGGCGGTGATGCCCTGGCCGGCCGCCTGCTGCGCCCGCGCGATCAGTGCCAGGTGGGGCGAGAGCCCCAGTTCCCGCTCCATGCGTTCCCACTGCGCGGTGCCGGGCGACAGACCGGCCGTGATGCCGTGTTCCTGGGCGAGCGTGACGGACGCCAACATGACGCTGAAGTCCAGCCACGGGGAGTCGACGCCCGCCCTGCGCGCGCCCTCCAGGTGCTCCAGTGCCTCGGTCAGGCGGCGCGGATCCCCGCTCATCCCCTGGTGGAGGCGCAGTTTGGCGAGCGCCACGTGGGCGGTTGCCCACCAGTCGGGGTTCGCTTCGGCGTACCGGACCACCGCGTCGACGAGTTCCGCCTCGCGCTGCGGGCCGACCCGGTCCTTGTGGGGGTCGAGCACGGGCAGCAGGGACACCAACATCGCGGCCCGCTCGGCGTGCGGTCGGCTGCCCGGATCGGCGGTGCGCCAGTGCCCGAACTCTCGGGCGAAGCGGCGCTCCCAGCGGGCACCCGCCTCCTCGGTGTCGCCGAGGAGGATGTGGTCGTCACCGAACTCCGGGGGAATCTCGTCGCCGTACTTGCGCGTGAGCTCCCGGAAGAGGCGTTCCAGTTGCTCGGCGGGCACCGACTGCGTGTGCTCGGGGCCCAGTTGGTGCTGGGCGTCGGCCAGCATGAGCTGCGCGGCGTCCCGTAGCTCGGCCGCGATGTCCGGGTCCTCCAGGGCCAGCAGGGCCGCGCGTTCCACCGCCGGCAGCCGTTGCCGGTCGCCGTCCATCTCGTGGCGGGCGTGCTGGGCGGCGGCCAGGGCCCAGGCGGCCAGGGTGACCGGGCCGGTGCCCTCCGCCTCCCAGCGGTCGACGGCGCGGGTGAGGAGGGCGATCGACAGGTCGAGGAGGTCGGCGTCCGGTCGGGGCCGCCCGCGCGAGTACAGCAGCCGGCCGAAGGTGTCGAGGTAGAACAGGTGGAGGTCGTCGAAGTCCGCCTCGCCGCGCAGCAGTCGGGTCAGTTCCTCCTCGGCCCGCGCACCCTGCTCCTCGTCCTGCCACCTCCCGGCGATCACGACCCGGGCGAAGACCACCCGCAGTCGGGCGGCGCGCTCCCAGGGCGGGGGGCCGGGTGCCTCGGCGAGGGCGCGCAGGGTTTCGTCGCGGGCCTCCTCCAGTACGGCCCGGTCCGTCGTGTGGTAGCCCTGGAGGGTGAGGGACATGGCGCGGGACTGGCGGACCAGTGGCATGTCCCGGTCCGGTTCGTCGGCCTCCAGCACCTGGGCGTAGTGGTCGGCGGAGCGGGCGTACGAGGCCGCCCGGTCGGTACGGAGGCCGTGCTGTTGCCACAGGTAGCCGAGCGCCTCCTGGAGGTCCGCCTCCCGCCCGCCCTGGTCGTCGAGGGCGGCGCGGCCGCGCCGCAGGGCCTCGTCGAGGAGGGCGGGGTCGGTGTCCCCCTCCTGAACGCGGACCTTGGTGATGTTGGCGAGGAGCCTGCGGGCCAGGACGGCCGCGCCCCACGAGTCCGGCACGTCGGGCAGTTCCGCGAGTCCCGCCGCGAGCATGGTGTGGGCACGGGCGGCGAGTTCCGCGTCGGGTCGTTCGTCGTACTGCAGGGCCATGACGTGGCCGTACATGATCCGCCACAGCGCCCACCGCGCTCCCGGCGCGGGACGCCGGAAGGCGTGCGCGAAGGCCTCGGCGGCGAGGTCGCGGTCGTCGGGGTCGCCGAGCTCGTTGTGGGCCAGGTAGCTCAGCTCGCCGGCCCGCCCGCACAGCTCGGGCGCCCTCGGGTCGCTTGCCGCGAGGGTGGCGAGTTCGGCCATGGCCTCATCACGTTCGGCGCGGGCGTTGGTCGCGGCTGCGGACACGACGGCTCCAGGAGTCAGGGCGCGAGGCGCGCGTGGTACGGCTGCAGGATCCGGTCGAGCCAATGCCGGCCCTCGGGGGTGGCGAAGTCGACGGGGTCCTCCCCGGTGGGGGCGAGCAACCCGGGCGGGCAGCGGTCCGCGAAGAGGACGAGTGCCCGTTCGCCGGGATCGCGTTTGGAGGACCACAGGAAGCCCTGCGCCCACGGATCGGTGTGCCGGCGGATCCAGTGCGCCCAGTCCCTGGTGTACGGGTAGTCGTGGGCCTCCGTCTGGACGAGCCAGCCGTCCTGGTGGACGGCGGCCAGGTCCTGACCGGTGACCAGCGCGACCACGTCCACGGAGGTCGTCAGTCGCAGCGCGGAGAGCCTGCGTCCGGTGACCGCCACCCGGGGCACGAGCCGGGCAGCGCCGGAGGGGTCGAAGGGCAGGGAGTGCAGGACGCTCTCGCCGACGGCCGCGGACGGGGTGAGTCCGGCGTAGAGGTAGCCGTACGGGTCGCAGGAGGTGGAGTCGAATCGGCCGCCGCCGTAGAGGCAGTGGGAGGGTACGGGGTTGAAGGTCCCGCCGGCGCGGCGCGTCGAGTGCACCCGGTAGAGCGGGGTGCCCGCGGGGAGGGTGGTCTTGGCGGGGGTGGCCCGCGGTTCGGCGGGCGGACGGTAACGGGGCAAATCCTCTACTCCCCTTCCGTTTCCGTGAGGAGTCGGGCGGTCTCGGGCAGGCGCGGTTCGTCGGAGGTCCCGAACAGGCGCACGGGCTCCGCGGCCAGCCAGGCGTTCGGGGAGAGCCACCAATCGGCGGCGCCCCAGGGGTCGCCGTCGGCGTCGAGCAGCAGGTTGACCTCACGGACGGTGTCCCGGGGGCGGCCGTCCGGGGTGAACTGGAAGGAGGGCAGGCGGATCGAACCACCCCACGCGCGCAGCCGGATCAGTGCGGGGGCGTACGGGTCGCAGCCGGTCAGGAGGACCTCCTCGTCGCCGAGGGAGGGCGCGGCCAGCAAGCGGTCCCGTACCTCCCCGAGCAGGGGGCCGACCATCCGGTGGCCGTCGAGGAGCAGTACGGCCAGGTCCTCGGCGCGGAAACCGAGGTGTTCCCCGGCCGCGGCGTCCGGGGCGGCGACGAGCCGGTTCCCGTCGGGGAAGCGGTCGGGCAGCAGCTCGCCCAGCAACAGGGCAGCCCCGAGTGCGGCGTCCCGGGCGGCGGCTCCGGTGGAGGTGCGCCATGCGCGGAGCCGGAGCGCGAGCCGGTGCAGGTCGTCGGGGGCCAGCCGGGGGCCGAGTTCGTCCCAGTCGGCGGCCGCGGCGGCCAGGCGCGTGCAGGGGTCGGTCACCGCGGTCGCGCTCCGCCCGTGGGGCCGCCCGTGTCCGTGCCGGCGATCGGCGGGCCGAGCAACTCCCTGACGAGCCGGGCGCGCTCGGGGCTGCGGACGACGAGGTGGATGTCCCAGTCGGCCCCCCGGGCCAGTTCCGCCTCGACCGCGGCCCAGACGGCGGCCAGGCTCTCGGCCGGCGAGAGACCGCCCCGGCCGGCGCCGAGCAACGGCAGACAGACGGATGTGGGCGGCGCGGGAACGGCATCGGTTCCGACGGCGGCGGAGACCGACCCGGCGCCGGAAGCGGGCCCGGATCCCGCTTCGATCCCGCCGGCGACCCGGACCGCGGGCTCCCCGCGCGCGTCGGCCTCCGCAGGGGCCCCGGTGGCCGCACGGGCCTTGATCTCCGCACGGGCTTTGATCTCGCGCGCCCCGGTCTCCGCACGGGCCTCTCCGAGCAGGGCGAAGACGCGGGTGACCGCGCGCGTCACGTCCACGGGCTGGACGTCGTAGTCGTTGGTGCCGGGCCGCGGGACGGCCACCGCCGCGTGGTGGATGTGCCGAACGCCCTGGCGTTCGAGGGCCCCCGCGCCGGTCACGGCCACCGTGCCGGGTGCGACCGGCAGGCCCTGCGGCGCGTACCGGTCCGTCCAGGCCCGGAGTTCGTCGCGCACGGGCTCCGCGACGATGCGGCCGGCGGGGTCCCGCAGGGCCGCGGTGCGGCGCAGCGAGGCGGCCACGGACGACTTGTAGGGCTCGGGGAGCGCGAAGTGGGTGTTCGACGGGGACACCACCACGTCGATGTCGCGCAGGAGGTCCACCGCGTGCACGTGGAGGGTGATCCGGTGCTCCCGTTCGCCGATCCGAACGGGTATCCGGTGATGTCCGGCGGGCAGTTGACGGCCCGTGCTGCCGACGGCGGGGGGTGGGTCGGGCCGCTGCCTGATCGGTTGCCCCGTCGTCGGTTCGACGGCCGGTCCGGGGTCGCCCGCGTGCCGGACGACCTGCTCGGCGACCTGACCGAGGACCATCAGCTCGTGGTGCTTGCGGAAGCGTTCGACGCTGACGCCGTAGACCTGGGCGGCCCGCCTGCGTCGGTCGGCGGGCGGCCAGTCCCTGGTGCCGCGGGCCAGGCCGAGGCTGTACTCGGCGGCTTCCTGGAGGGTGCCCCCGCCCATCGAGGCGACGGCGGTGCGCAGGAGCCGTTCGACAGCGGGGAAGTGCGGCCCTCCGGGGCTCCCCTCCCCCGGCCCGGCCGACAGACCGGTGAGCACGGGTAGGCCGAGCTCACGCAATCGGACGATGCCGGCGCGCCGCACTTCCCTCACCTCCGCGAGGACCGCCCCGTAGTCCGGCAGTTGTGTGTGCGACATGGCGGAAGGATCGCACCGCCGCGCGCACGCCTACAAGCCGGTTCCGGCCCTCTCCTTCCATGGTGGGGGTCGGGCCGGTCGTGGACGGGGCGTGTGGTGGGCGCGGCCGGTCGCATTCCGGGCGAATCCCGGCTCCGGGGGCCGCGGATCGGGCGGGACCGCGGGTCCGGCCGGTTCGTGTATTTCCGGAGTCCGTGCCGGGCGCCCTCACCGGCCGCCTCCCGTCCGGGCGTCGTTTGACCTTCAAGTGGGATGAAAGTCGACAATCGATCTCATGGACGGCACCCCTGAACTGATGAGCATCAGCGCTTTCGCCCGACGGGTCGGGCTCGCGCCGAGCGCCCTGCGCTTCTACGACGACTGTGGCGTCCTGCCCCCGGCACAGGTCGACGCGGTCACCGGATACCGCTCCTACTCCGCCGCGCAGCAGGAGCGGGCAGTGCTCCTGAGGTCCCTGCGCGCGGCCGGCCTGGCCCTGCCGGACGTGGTGACCGTGCTCGACGGGCCCGCCGACGGGGCCCGGGAGGTGCTGGAGCGGCACCGGACGGCGGTACGGGAGCACGGGCGGGCCGCCGACGCGGCGATCCGCGCCGTCCTGGAGGGGCTGCCCGCCGGCTCCGCCCGCACCGACTTCACCCTGGGAGGGGCCGAACTGGCCAGTGCCGCACGGCAGGTGGCCCCGGCGGCCGGACGGGATCCCGCGTTCCCGGTACTCGGCTGCGTGCTCGTGGAGTTCGACGAGGACGAGGTCCGCTTCGTGGCCACCGACCGCTACCGGCTCTCGGTGCGCACCCTGCGGCCCACCGGCGTGAGCGGGCCGCCGGGACAGGTGCTGATCGGGGCGCGGACCCTGGTCGAGCTCGGGACGTGGGCGGCCCGCGCCGGCGAGGTGGTCCTGTCGGTGGGGCCCGCCGGGAGCCCGCTGCTCGTGCGGCATCCGGGCGGCGCCCGCGAGGTGGCCGTCGAGGGCGGGGCCTATCCCGCCTACCGGGAGGTGCTCGCGGCGCTGGAGGCACCCGCCCACCGGGTGGTCGTGGACCGGGCGGCGCTGCTCGCCGCCCTGGAGGGCCGGCCGGACGGGGTGGCGGTCCCCTTCGAGCTGGGGCGGGACCGGCTGTTGGTGGGGCGGGCCGCGCTGCCCGCCGTACGGGAGGAGTCCGAGCCGGTGCGGCTCGCCTTCGACCCGGCGGTGCTGGGGGCCGCGCTGGAGGCCGGGGTCGGGCCGGACGTGCTGCTGGAGGTGTCGGGTCCGGCCCTGCCCGTGCTGGTGCGCTCCGCCGACCAGGGCAGTTTCACCACCCTGGTGATGCCCGTCGCCCTTCCGGCGGCCTGACCCCGCACGAGGACCACCCCGACCGACGCCCGACCCGTCCCGCCGCCACCCTGTCCGAGGTCGGGAACCACCCCGTGCCGGAACCCGCCCGAGCCCCTTGACCGCACCCCCGAGGAGATCCCATGGACCCCCGCAACACCGTCGTACGCCTGTGCACCGAGGGCATGGCCGCCGAGGCCGCCGGTCGGGGCGAAGCGGCGCACGCCATCTTCCGTCGGGCCTGGGACGCGGCCCGCGACGATTACGAGGCCTGCGTCGCCGCCCACTACCTGGCCCGCCACCAGCCGACCCCCGAGGACACCGCGCACTGGAACCGCACCTGCTTGGAGCTCGCCGACCGGGTGGGCGACGACCGCGTCCGCCCCTTCTACCCGTCGCTGCACGGCGCGCTGGGCCGGGCCCTCCTCGAACTGGGGGAACATGCCGAGGCCCGGGCCCACTTCGAAGCGGGCGCCGCCCGGCTGGTCGACCTGCCGCCGGGCCCCTACGCCGACTGGCTGCGCCTGCGCGTCGCGGACGGGCTGCGCGCGACGGATCCCCGGCCGGCCGCCGCCCCCGATCCGGTGCGCCCGCTGCTGGAACGGCTGTGCGCCCGCGCCGACCTCGCCTCGCTCGCCCTGCTGCTGCCCCCGTACCTCGCGAACCTCCACGGGCCGGCCGACGAGGAGCGCCTGACCACGGCCTTGCGCATGCTGCACGCCGAACGACGGCTCCCCGAGCAGGACCTGACCGCGCTCGCCGACGCCATCGCCGCCCGGCAGCCGAGCGCCGCCACCACCTAGGGACTGTCGCCGAACGCCCGTCGTCGTCCGGGCGCCGCGCGGCGGACGGGAGTTCGACGACGGGCCCTGGGGGTCCGGCAGGGGCGGCCTACGTCACGTGGGAGCGGGCGCGTTGGGCGTGGCCGTGGCGGACGCCCTCCTGGAAGGCCTCCTCGTAGGCCCGGTCGCCCAGTGCGCCCCGGGCCGTGCGTTCGAACTCCGCCCGCACCGGACCGAGTTCCGGGGTGCCCCGTTGGGGGTGGCCGACCGCCTGCCAGTAGGCGTGGCCCGCGCCGTAGGCGTGCGCGGCGCCGGCCTCGTCCCCGGCGGCGGCCCGGGCGGCGGCCAGCAGGTCGAGGCCGAGTGCCGTGCCGAAGCTGTCGCCGAGTTCCCGCTTGCCGTCCAGCATGGCCCGGGCGTGCGCGGCGGAGTCGACGGGCCGGCCCTCGAAGAGCGAGATCAGGGCCAGTTGGTAGTCGGCGTAGGCCCGGGTCCAGTGTTCCTCGCGGGCGACGCAGCCGGCCCGGAGCCGTTCCGCGTGGTCCCGCGCGTCGTCGAAGAGGCCCATCCCGGTGAGGGCGAACACCCGGACGAGGTGGCAGCGCAGCCGTGGCGGCGAGTCGAACGGAGTGCCGGGGTGGGCCTCCAGGGCGTTGTCGGCGACGATCCGCGCGGCGAGCGGTCGACCGGCCAGCAGGTGGCTCAGGCCCAGCAGGTACGCGGCGTCGAGGGCGGCGGGCGGACCGGCCCCCTCGCTCGCGGCGAGGGCCTCGCAGGTCACCGCCAGCCGGTGGGCCTCCTCCTGCTCCCCCTGGAGCAGCAGGGTGACCCCGAGCGCCCACAGGGCTCGGATCCGACCGTCGAGGTCGACGTCCTCGGGGCGCGCGGCCGCCAGGGCCCGTTCCAGGTAGCTCCGGGCGGCGTGCAGATGGCCGCAGCAGGCCCAGAAGAAGCCGACGCGGCCCGCCAGTTCCACGGCGACGGCCGGGTCGGTGGCCAGGTGGTGGTCGAGGGCGGCGCAGAGGTCCTGGTGGCCGGTGGCGATCCTGCGGTACGCGTCCCGCTGCCCCGGTCCCAGCCATTGCCGTTCGGCCGTGCGCGCCAGGTCGAGGAAGTACGCGGCGTGCCGGGCCCGCAGGACGTCGTGTTCGCCGACGCCGTCGAGCCACATGGCCCCGTACTCCCGGATGGTGTCGAGCATCCGGTGGCCGCCGTCCGGGGTGCGGCGCACGACGGACTTGGCGGTCAGCGCCGCCAGCAGCGGCGGTACGTCGGCGGGCCGCAGCGGGGGCGCGGAGCAGACGGCCGTCGCGGCGGACTCGTCGAAGGCGCCGCCGAAGACGGACAGCCGCAGCCACAGCAGGCGTTCGCGCGGGGTGCACCACTCGTGGCTCCAGCCGATGGCCGTGCGCAGGGCGCGGTGGCGCGGCGGCAGTACGTCCTGTCCGCCGCCGGCGGGGAGCACGCCGATGCGGCGGGCCAGGCGTGCGGCGAGGTCCTCGACGGCGTGGTCCGTCAACTGGGCGGCGGCCAGTTCCAGCGCGAGGGGGATCCCTTCGAGGCGGGCGCAGATGGCGCGGGCGGCCGCGATCCGCTGCGGTGTCCACGCCGGCGGCCGGCCGGGCAGGGCGGCGTCGGCGCGGGCGGTGAACAGGGCGAGGGCCTCGTCCGAGCCTTCGGTGTGGGGCAGGGGGCCGATCAGCATGACGTGTTCGTCGGCGAGTCCGAGGGGCTCCCGGCTGGTCACGAGCACGACGAGGTGCGGGGCCGCGTCCAGCAGGTCCCGTACGAGGTCGCGGACGGCGGCGGTCAGGTGCTCGCAGCAGTCCAGTACGAGGAGCAGTCGACGCTCGCCGATCCAGGTGCGCACGGCTTCGGCGAGGGTGCGGGAGGTGTGGTCGGCCAGGTCGAGGGCGTCGGCGACGGTGTCGAGGAGGAGCCGGTCGTCGGGCAGCGGGGACAGTTCGGCCCAGTGGGTCCCGTCGGTGAAGGGGTCCCCCGCGGAGGGGTTCCGCCGTAGGGCCCGCCGGGCCAGTCGGGTCTTGCCGACCCCGCCCGGTCCGGTCAGGGTGATCAGCCGGCGGGCGGCCAAGGCCGTGCGCAGCGCGTCCAGTTCATCGTTCCGCCCGACGAAGGAGGCGGGTCCGCCGTCGGCGTCCTCGGCATCATGTCCCAACACGCGCACAGTCTGTCGTACGGCGCGGGTTCCGCGTACCGTCCGCGGGCACCCGATGTCCGCAGCGGTGCCGCGGACCGGTGCCCGTGCGGCGCGGTCGGCGTCGGCGTCAGGGGGCGAGGACGTCGAGCTCGTCGAGGGCCCCCAGGGCGATCCGGCGGGTCAGGGCCTCGGCGGCGACGGCGTCCCCCTCGCGGACGGCTTCGGCGACGCGGACGTGGAGGGTGACGGCGGCCGGGTCGGGGTCGTGGAACATCACGGAGTGCTGGGTGCGGCCGGTGAGCACCTCGGCGACGACGTCGCCCAGCCGGGCGAACATCTCGTTGCCGGAGGCGTTCAGCACGATGCGGTGGAAGGCGACGTCGTGGTGGAGGTAGCCCTCCAGCTGGTGACCGCGGGAGGTGCGGACCATGCCGAGGGCCGCCTCGGTGAGCCGGGCGCACTGTTCCGGGGTGGCGCGTTCGGCGGCGAGTCCGGCGGCGACCGGTTCGACGGCGGAGCGCAGCACGGTCAGGGAGCGGAGCTGGCGGGGCCGGTCGGTGCCGGCGAGGCGCCAGCGGATGACGCGGGGGTCGTAGACGTTCCACTCCTCGGCGGGGCGGACCGTGACGCCGACCCGGCGGCGGGATTCGACGAGTTGCATGGATTCCAGGACGCGGACGACCTCGCGGACGACGGTTCGGGAGGCGGCGAAGCGCTCGGCGATCTCGTCGGTGCGCAGGACGCTGCCCGAGGGGTGCTCGCCGGCCGTGATGGCGAGGCCGAGGGTGTCCAGCACCAGGGAGTGGAGGCCTTGCGCCGGGCTGCCGTCGGTGGTCATGGCGTAAGCGTACGGTGACGACCGGGCGAACGAATGATGTGATGTATGCCGCCCGACCCTTGAATAAGTACTACTTAATAGGCTTCAGTGGTGCCACACGAACCGATGTCGACGAGGACAGCGAGGTACGACGTGAGCCCCCAGCGCGTCATTGTGGTGATGGGCGTCGCCGGCACCGGCAAGACGACCGTGGGGCGACTGCTCGCCACCGCGCTCGAACTTCCGTACGCCGAGGGCGACGCCTTCCACCCGGCGGCCAACGTCGCCAAGATGTCCGCCGGCACCCCGCTGGACGACGCCGACCGGTGGCCGTGGCTGGACGCCATCGGGAACTGGATCCGCGACCGGGCCGGGACCCGCGGCGGGGTGGTCGCGGCGTCCGCGCTCAAGCGCGCCTACCGCGACCGCTTGCGGGCCGCCGCGCCCGGGGCCGTGTTCGTCCACCTCACCGGGGACCGACCGTTGATCGAGCGCCGCATGGCCGCGCGCAAGGGCCACTTCATGCCCACCGCCCTGCTCGAATCGCAGTTCACCACGCTGGAACCGCTCCGGGCGGACGAGCTCGGCGTCGTCGTCGACGTGTCCGGGTCCCCCGAAGAGATCACCGCCCGGGCACTGGCCGCGCTCGCGGCGCTCCCCCTGCCGCACCGCCCCTAGAGATTCGAGGATCCGTCACCGTGACCAGTCTCAGCGTCGAGACGCTGGCAGCGGCCGCCACCGGACCGATCACCTCGGCCGGGAACACCCGGCTGGGCCTCGCCGTCCTCGCGGGTATCGCCGTCATCGTCCTGCTCATATCCCGCCTCAAGCTGCACGCCTTCCTCGCCCTGACCATCGGCTCGCTCGCCCTGGGCGTGTTCGCCGGCGCGCCGCTCGCCAAGACCGTCACCAGCTTCACCGCCGGACTCGGCTCCACGGTCGCCGGGGTCGGCGTGCTGATCGCGCTCGGCGCGATCCTGGGCAAGCTGCTGGCGGACTCCGGCGGCGCCGACGAGATCGTGGACACCATCCTGGCCCGGGCGAAGGGCCGGGCCATGCCGTGGGCCATGGTCCTGATCGCCTCCGTGATCGGCCTGCCACTGTTCTTCGAGGTCGGCATCGTCCTGCTGATCCCGGTCGTCCTGCTGGTCGCCAAGCGCGGCAACTACTCCCTGATGCGGATCGGCATCCCGGCACTGGCCGGACTCTCGGTGATGCACGGGTTGATCCCGCCGCACCCGGGGCCGCTGGTCGCCATCGACGCCCTGCACGCGAACCTCGGCGTCACCCTCGGCCTCGGCGTGCTCGTCGCGATCCCGACCGTGATCATCGCGGGTCCGCTGTTCGCCCGGTACGCGGCCCGCTGGGTGGACATCCCCGCGCCCGAGCACATGGTCCCGCAGAGCCCGTCCGTGGATCCCGAGCACCGGCCGCGCTTCGGGGCGACCGTCTTCACCGTGCTGCTGCCGGTCGCGTTGATGCTGGCCAAGGCCTTGGTCGACATCGTCGTCAACGACCCCGCGAACGGGCTCCAGCGGGTCACCGACGTCGCCGGTTCCCCACTGATCGCCCTGCTGGCGGCGGTCCTCGTCGGGATGTTCACCCTCGGTCGGGCCGCCGGCTTCACCAAGGAGCGGCTGTCCTCCACCGTCGAGAAGTCGCTGGCCCCCATCGCGGGCATCCTGCTGATCGTCGGCGCGGGCGGCGGCTTCAAGCAGACCCTGATCGACGCGGGCGTCGGGCAGATGATCCTGGAGCTGTCCGAGAACTGGGCCGTACCGACCCTCCTGCTGGCCTGGCTCATCGCCGTGACCATCCGGCTCGCGACGGGATCGGCGACCGTGGCCACCATCTCCGCGGCGGGCCTGGTGGCCCCCCTCGCCGCCGGCATGGGCACGACGGAAACGGCCCTGCTGGTCCTGGCCATCGGCGCGGGCTCGCTGTTCTTCAGCCACGTCAACGACGCCGGGTTCTGGCTGGTCAAGGAGTACTTCGGGATGACCGTCGGACAGACCCTGAAGACCTGGTCGGTGATGGAGACCATCATCTCGGTGGTCGGCCTCGGCTTCGTGCTGCTGCTCTCCCTCGTCCTCTGAACCCTCCGACGGCCCGCGGGTCGGCGCCGCCCGCGGGAATCAGCCGCGCGGGCGGCGCCGGCCGCCGTCCATCTGTGCGGCGGCGAGCGCGAAACCGTCGGCGGCCGTCGCGCAACGGTCCGCGAGCGCGGTGATCTCGGCCCGGAACGCGTCGCCCTGCGGACCCCGCCAGTCCAGCGCGGCGGCGCCCGCGCGCAGCCGTCGGGCGTGCGAGCGCAGGGCGGCGCAATGGCTGCGCAGACCGTCGGCCGGGGCGGGCGGACCCGGAACGGGCCGGGGGCAGTCGCTCAAGGGCTCCTCCAGAGGAGTGTCGTCGTGGGGCAGCCGGCCGCCCGGACGGCCGCGCCGCGGGCCCGACGGGACGCCGCCCGCGGGGTCGGGGCGCCGCTCCGGGTCAGTCACGGCCGGGCAGCGGGACGAGTCGCGAGTCCGAGATCCTGCCGGCCAGGGGTGCCGCGTCGGCGGCTCCGGCCCCCGGCACGCACAACAGCCGGGTGCGGGGGCCCGCGTGCGCCCCGACGCCGGCGGGCACGCCGACGGCCACGACGTGCGTGACGGCGTAGACGGCGGTGAAATCCCGGTCCCGGGCCAGTTCCAGTGCGGCGACCGCGCCCAGGCCCCGCCCCACCAGGGCCAGTTCGGCTCCCGAGGGGATCTCGCCGCGCACGGCCCGCGCCACCGCGCGGACCGTCGCGCAGGCCCGGTCCGGCAGGTGGACGACGTACCGCAGCGCTGCGTCCGTACCGGTCAGTTCCTGGACGAGCACGGCATCGACCCCGGCGATCAGCCCGGTGTTGCGCACGTAGCCCGCGAGGGTCGCGGTGGTGTCGGCGTCGCCCGGGTCCCCCTCGCCGGGGGCCGGGGGATCCTCACGTACCGGACCCGGGTCGAAGAAGGCGCGCAGGGCCGCGCCCAGGCCCAGGAGCGGGCGGGCGGTCACGGCCCGGCCGGTGGCGACCTGCCAGCCCGCGTGGTCGTTGAAGGGGTTCTCGTCGGTCAGGGCCTGCCAGGCCAGGATGTCGGCGAAGGACGGCGCCAGCGCCGTGAAGGCGTGCCGGGCGCCGCGTTCGCGGACCACGGCCCGGAACGCACGGGTGGCGTCGGCCTGCCGGTCCTGCGCCACCGCCCGCAGGACGGCCGCGCAGTCGGGGTCGGCGTACAGCTCGGGCCGGTCCAGGCCCGCGACCCTGATCCGGGCCTTCAGACCACACACGGCGGTGCTCACCGCCAGGTTCTCCCGGCGGGCGAGGATCCCGGCGAGCCAGCCGGCGCTCGCCACGCCCCGCCCGCGCGGGGCCCAACCGAGTCCGGCCGGGTCGGTGAGGGTGTGCAGCAGGGTGCGCCAGGCCCGGCGGCGCCCTCCCCGGCCCAGCAGCGCGGCGGTCGGCAGCCGGGCTCCGAGGGCGAGCCCGGATGCGTACCGGGCGGCCTCCCCGACGGCGTCGGCGGCTTCGGCCAGCTCCCGGCACAGGGCGTCGAGCGTCTCGGCATCCGGGTCGGCGGCCGGGGCGGTCACGGCGTCGGACATGGGGTTCCTCGCGTCGTGCGCAGGGGGCGGGGGCAACCGCGGACCCCCCGCAACGCCGGCGGTCCACGGACGGTGACTTCGGGATCACCGTACGTCGCCCTCCCGGGGTGCGCGCTCCGACTGCGCTACGGGAGTGGGTCGAGGCCCCCGAGCAGGGCGGCGGTGTCGAGGCCGGCGGTGAGGTACTCCGTGAAGACGGGGTTGTGCAGGGCCCAGGGAGAGCGGCGGGCGCGGATCAGGTCGATGGCCCCGACGGCGGGCATGCCCCGGTCGACGAGGCACTGGGCCACGACGAGCCCCGAGCGGTTGTATCCGGAGTAGCAGCGCACGAGGGTGCGGCGGCCCGAGTCCACGGCCCGCCCGGCGGTGCGGGCGAGGTGTTGGACGCCGCGGAGCTGGATGGTGGTGAGCGCCGCGTCCGGCATCTCGCCGACGATGTGCTCGGTGTCCGGTCCGGGGCCGTGGCCGGGGACGGTGAACAGGCTGATGACGAGGTCGAACTCGTTCGTGACGACGGCGGTGCGCAGGCCCCCGATGTCGTCGGCCCAGATGTGACCGCCCATCCAGAGGCCGGGTGTGATCTCGTCCCAGCGGGTTCGGGGGTCGGGCACGTCCGAGGGCTTCCGGCTGGTCTTCGTCATGCTTTCGGATCGTACAACAGCAGCTCAAGCAGCGGGAGTTGCCACGAACACGGCTTCGCGGAAGGCGGTGCGCAACGTGCTGCCGCGGCCGGGTCCCGGGGTGGTTCGCAGCGTGGCCCAACGGCCGAGGCGGGGGGAGATCCACAGGGCCGGACCGGCACCGGACGGCGGGTGGTGGGCCCACACCCCGGCGGGCGCGGGGTGCCAGAGCAGGCCGCGGGCGGGGGTGAGTTCGCCGGTGCGGATGCGCAACGATTCCGTCGTCCAGGCGTGGGCGATGGGGTGGTCGGCGCGGGACAGCAGGTGCCGCAGGAACCGGCCGAGGTCCGCGCCCGTCGTGTGCAGGGTCGCGTCGGCGGGGCGGGTCCGGGTCATGCCGAGGGGGGCCCAGATCCGGGCGGCGGCGAATTCGGTCGGCGGGGCGCCGCACAGGTGTTCGGCGAGCCGGGTGAGCGCCGCCAGGGCGGCCGGTGCGTCGGCGTGGGTGAGCAGGTGGTGGGCGGTGGTGCCGCCGGGCAGCCCGTCGGCGGCGGGTCCGCCGTACGCGGCGAGGGGGGTGTGGAGGGTCAGCTCGCCGCTGGTGACGAGGCTGCCGAGGACGGGCCACACCGCCAGTACGGCCGTCAGGGCGCCGGCGTCGAACGGGCTCTCGTCGTCGGCGTCCGAGGCCGCGTGGACGGAGTCCGCCGAACCCACCGCCCAGAGCGCGTCCGGGTCGGCGCGGCGCACGAGGGCGTCGATCCGGGCGCCCTGCTCGCTGTGCGGGGTGGTCATGGTCGGCCACGCTACGTCGCCCCGCGCGGCGCACCGGGCAGGTCGTGGCGGAGTCGGCGTCCGCCACCCGAATGCCGGGGGCGGGACGCCCGGGCAACCGCCCGGACGCCCCGCCCGTCTTCCGTTGCCCGCCCTTCAGGAGGTGGACATCAGCTCCGGTCGGGGCGGTCGGTCACCCGCAGGGTGTTCAGCAGGGGCTTGCCGAACCCGTTGTGCGTGACGAAGCGGAGGTTGAGCACCCCGTCCGTGACGGTGACCGTGTAGCTCTTCGTCAGGGCGGTGTAGGTGCCGGCCTCCAGCGAGATGTCCAGGGAGGGCAGGACCTGGGTGCCCTCCGCCAGGACGTCGAAGACGCGCTTGTTCGGCTTGGCGGTGGACAGCTCGGCGAAGCCCAGTTCCACCGTGTAGGTGCCGTTGGGCACGTTGTCGAAGCGGTATTCGTACATGCCCTCACGGGCGTTGCGGAACAGCCGCTGGTCGTCCGTGCCGGCGATGGTGCGGCCGGTGGACTGGACGGTGGCGTTGCCCTGGTAGCCGTAGGACCCGGGGGTGTACTTGCGGTCCGGGGACCAGGCGTCGCCCGCCGCGTCGGTGGCGGGGTAGTCGGAGCCCGCGTCCAGGGCCAGCTGGTAGCGCGGGATCACGATCTTGACGGGGACGGTGAGGACCGGGCTGCGGCCACTGGCCGAGGTGATCTTCAGGTCCGCGGTCAGTACGGTGCCGGGGGCCAGGCCGGCGGTGTCCACCGCGAGGGTGAGCGCCGCCCCGCCGCCGGTCGGCAGGTTCCCGTCGGCCGGGGTGGCGGTGAGCCACGCGGCGTCCTCGGTCACCGTGAACGCCGTGCCGAGGCCGGGGTTGGTGAGGTCGAGGGTGCGGGTGCGCTTCTGGCCGGCGGGCAGGACGACCTCCACCGCGGACCTGGCGGCGGTGACCTTGCCGGTGCGCAGGGACTGCGTCACGGTCGTGACGTCGGCAGCCTTGACGTCGACGGCCGCCTGCGCGGACTCGTAGGACGGCGCCGTCAGGGAGACCGGGCGGTTCCCGGACGGGCTCTGGACGACGTAGCCGCCGTCCGCGGCGGTGACGGCGGAGACTGCGGTGTCGCCGCTGCCGACGGTCACGGTGGCGCCGCCGACGCCGTTGCCGTCGTTGGCGTCGAGGACCCGGCCGGCCACCACGCCGCTCTTGGTGGTCCGGAAGCCGATGGACAGCCCGTCGGTGATGACCGGGGTGTTGAAGGAGTACTTGAAGGCGTCGGTGCCGGTGGCGTTCTCCAGGCCGACGGTGGCGGTCGAGCCGCCCTTGATGCCGGTGCCGCCCGTGCCCTTGTAGGAGTAGGTCACGGTGCCGTCCTCACCGATGGCCGCCGCGAAGGAGAACTTCTCCGCCTGCGCCGACCAGTGGGACACCTCGCGCCACTCGATCACGTAACTGCGGTGCGGGGCCGTGCCGGTGACGGCGGTGAAGACGCCCGAGCCGCTGCCCGGCGCGCCGACTACGAGGTCGTCCCAGAAGGGGTACAGGGCCGCGTTGGGCGTGGCCGTGCTCGGCAGGTCGCCGTTGATGTCGCCGGTGTGGTTGCCGCCGAAGCTGACGGTGCCGTTCGTCCCGATCCAGGCCTGGGCGTACGTCTTTCCGTACAGCGGCAGCGGGAACGGGAGGTCGACGCGCTCGGTGGTGTTGTCGCCGGTCAGCGCGAGCTGCCGGTTCCCCGCGGAGTACGGGCGGTCGCCGGCGGCGCAGGCGTAGCCGTAGCCGTCGGTGCGCTCGGGAAGGTTGATGGCGGTGGTGGCGTCCCCGGCGACGGTGACCCTGGCCGTTCCTCCGGTGACGCAACGGGAGGAGTGCGTCGCGTTCACGTCGTACGTGCCGTGCGGCAGGGTGACCTCGAAGCGGCCCTGCGCGTCGGCGGTGGCGGTCACGGGGGTGTCCGCGATGCTGACGGTGGCGCCCGCGGCGGGCCCGGCGGCCGAGGAGACGGTGCCGGTGAGCTTGCCGGAGGCGGCCTGGACGAGGGTGAAGTCCCCGGTGGCGGTGGCGTTCTCGGTCACCGTCGCGGTCAGGGTCTGCTGTCCGTAGCCGAACTTGGCCGCGGTCATCGCGTAGTCGCCGACCGAGAGGGCGGCGAACCGGTAGCTGCCGTCGGCGGCTGTGGTGGCCGTACGGTCGATCGGACCGTCGGCGGTGACCTTGACTCCGGCGACGGGCTCGCCGCCCGCGGCGCGGACGGTGCCGCCGAGCGCGCCGATGGCGCCGCGCGGGGCGGCGTTGACGGCGGCCAGGACGTCGAGCCGGCCCTCGCCGAAGACGTTGTTGTCGGCCGGGGTGCCGCCGCACTGGCTGCTGTCGGTGTCCTGGGCGGTGCCGTCCAGGAGGGACTCGGTCTGCGCGACGTCGCCTTCGAGGGCGGGTGCGGCGGACCAGAGCAGGGCCACGGCGGCCGCGGTGTGCGGCGAGGCCATGGAGGTCCCGGAGAACGCCTCGTAGCCGCCGCCGGGGACGGAGGAGCGGACGTTCACGCCGGGCGCGGCGATGTTCGGCTTGATGATGCCGCCGGGGCCGGCGCCGCGCGAGGAGAAGGGCGCGATCGTGTTGTTGATGTCGAACGCGCCGGAGCTGTAGGAGCTCGCGTAGTCGCCCGGGGAGCCGCTGGTGGAGCAGCCCGGTCCGGCGTTGCCGTTGGAGAAGGCCGGGAAGATGCCGGCGGCGCGCCAGGTGTTGACGATCTCCTGGTACCAGGTGTCGCCGCCCGAGCCGCCCCAGGAGTTGTTGACGATGTGCGGGGCCAGGTCGGGGCGCGGGTTCTGGCCGTTGAGGTCGGTCGGGGCGACGATCCACTGGCCGGAGGCGAGCAGGGAGGCCTCGGAGCAGGAGTTGGACTCGCAGCCCTTGGCCGCGATCCACTTGGCCCCCGGGGCCACGCCGATCTTGTTGGCGCCGCCGTCGTCACCGACCATGGTGCCCATCGTGTGGGTGCCGTGGTCGTTGTTGTCGCAGGGCGCTGCGGTGTCGCAGACGCCCGCCGGGTCGAACCAGTTGTAGGCGTGGTCGTACGACCCGTCCGCGTTCTTGCCGCGGTACTGGTTGTTCACCGCCGGGTGGGTGAGGTCGACACCGCTGTCGATGTTCGCGACGACGATGCCCTCACCCCGGACCCCGATCTGCTCCCAGACCTGGGGTGCCTTGATCCGGTCGATGTTCCACTCGACGGCGTCGGCGAGGGCCTTCTCCCGGTGGCCCTCGGCGGGCTTGGGGAGGGTGACCTTGTCGTCGGCGTCGATGCGCGAGACCTCGGGGCGCTGCGCGAGGGACCCGGCGAGCTTTTGGCTGCCGACGACGCGCACCGCGTTGACGATCCAGTACGAGGTGTACTCGGCCTTCGCTCCGTCCAGGGCCTTGAGGACCTCCGCCTGACTACGGGCGGCGTGGTCCTTCTTCAGCCGCAGAACCGTTTCCGCCTTCGCGGCGCGGGTCTGCTGTTTCCCCGCGGCGGTCAGGTCGGCGGCGCTGTCGAGATACACCCAGAAGACGGCCTTGGCCGACTCGTCGAGCTGGGTGCGGAGCTTGGGTTCGATCTTGCGCTCGGCCGCGCTCGGTGCGGGACCGGGTTCCGGCGCGGCGGCGGCGACACCCGCGCCGACGGGCAGGAGCAGGACCGAGGTGAGCGCGGCGAGCGCCGCGCGTAAGGATCGTCTGTTGCGTTGGGCCACGTGGGGTCTCCTCGTACGCCGTGGACAGGTTGTGCGGAAAGTGCGCATGTGACGTGCGCGGGTCATGGTGAACGAGGTGCCATGCTCATTACAAGAGGGCCTTATGAGCCGAACCCGGTGCCCGCGCGGCCGGGATCGGAGCGTCCTCCGGGTGGCCTTCGGCCACGGCGCGGGCCAGCCTGGGGACATGACCTCACCCGCGCCCGGCGTCCCCCTCGGATCGGCCCGGGGCCGGTGGATCCTGTTCACCACCGTCCTCGGATCGGCCATGGCGATGCTGGACTCGACCGTGGTGAACGTGGCCCTCCCCGCGATCGGGCGGGATCTCGACGCCGACCTGGCCGTCCTCCAGTGGACGGTGAACGCCTACCTGCTGACCCTGGCGGGGCTGATCCTCGTCGGAGGGGCGCTCGGCGACCGATTCGGGCGGCGCCGGATCTTCGTCCTCGGCGTGGTGTGGTTCGCGGTCGGTTCCCTGCTGTGCGGACTGGCGCCGAACGCCGGGGTGCTGATCGCGGCCCGCGCCCTGCAGGGGATCGGGGGCGCGCTGCTGACGCCCGGCTCCCTCGCGCTCATCCAGGGCTCGATCCGGGCGCAGGACCGGGGCCGGGCCGTCGGCCTGTGGTCGGGCCTGGGCGGCGTCGGCGCCGCGGTGGGGCCCTTCCTCGGCGGCTGGCTGGTGGACGGACCGGGCTGGCGGTGGGTGTTCCTGCTGAACGTGCCGCTCGCCGCGCTGTGCGTGCCCGTCGCCCTGAAACACGTACCGGAGTCGAGGGACCCGCAGGCGCACGGGCGGTTCGACGTGCTGGGCGCCGTGCTGGGGGCGGCCTCACTGGCCCTGCTCACCTACGCGCTGATCGAGGCCCGGTCCGGATCCCCGTTCGT
Organism: Streptomyces sp. NPDC057939; assembly: GCF_042887545.1. Classification (NCBI taxonomy): domain Bacteria; kingdom Bacillati; phylum Actinomycetota; class Actinomycetes; order Kitasatosporales; family Streptomycetaceae; genus Streptomyces; species Streptomyces sp. NPDC057939. The sequence goes on along the minus strand of NZ_JBHVPG010000018.1, from coordinate 86,600 downwards.
CGTCGCGGCGGCCGTGGGCGGGCTCGTCCTGGCCGGCGCGTTCGTGGCCGTCGAACGGCGGCGGGCCGATCCCATGGTGCCGCCCGGCATCTTCGCGTCCCGCCAGTTCACGGCCGTCAACCTGGTCACCGTGTGCGTGTACGCGGCCTTCGGCGGCTTCTTCTTCCTCATCGTGCTCCAGCTCCAGGTCGTCTCCGGGTACTCGGCACTGGCCGCCGGCGCCGCCCTACTGCCCACCACCGCCCTGATGCTGCTGCTGTCGGCCCGCTCCGGCGAGCTCGGGGAACGCATCGGGCCCCGGATCCCACTGACGGTGGGCCCGCTGCTGTGCGCGGCCGGCATGCTGCTCACGATGCGCGCCGGACCCGACGCGTCCTACGTGGGGGACGTTCTGCCCGCCCTGCTCGTCCTGGGCGCCGGCATGGTGACCCTGGTGGCCCCGCTGACGGCGACCGTCCTGGCCTCCGTGGACCCCGGTCGGGCCGGCCTGGCCAGCGGCATCAACAACGCCGCCGCCCGCGCCGCCGGTCTCCTGGCCGTCGCCTCCCTGCCGCTGCTGGCGGGAATGGGCCCGGACGCCTACCTCTCCGCGGAGGCCTTCGACGCCGCGTTCCGACGGGCCATGCCCTGGTGCGCGGGGGTGCTCGTGGCCGGATCGGCGCTGGCCTGGGCCACCGTACGCTCCCCCGCACCCGGGGCGCCCCACCCGCAGTGCCGCACCCAGTGCGGGGTCACCGCGCCGCCGCTGGAACCGCCGGGAACGACGGCGAAGTGAGCGCGGGCGACGCGTGCGGCGGTGGCCTCCCTGCTCGTACTGGGCTGGGTACGACGCCCGCCGGCTGCGGGGTCCTACTGGTTCTCGGCGCCCAGCACGAAGAGGAGGTAGACGAAGAAGGCGAAGAGGTGCCCCACGAAGAGGTAGGCGATCAGTCGGATGATCAGGCCGCGCGGGAACTTGGACTCGATGCGGCCGATCAGCGTCGGCGCGGGCGCCACCTCGGCCGGCGCGGCGCTCTCCGCGGGCGCGGGACTCTCCACCGACGCGGTGACCTCCGCCGGCGCGGCGCTCTCGGTCCGCGCGGTGTTCCCGGTGACGTGCGGCACGTTCTCTCCCTCGGACTGCGACTGGATCTGCGATTGGGCCTGCGACTGGGACGGGGGCTGGGGCTGCGACACGGATGCGGCTCCTCGGTCAGCGGGGATGGTGCTCGGCGCCGCCGAGGCACAGCCCCGCGAGGCTGCTCTGCAGCAGGGTGTGGACGAACAGCAGGTCGACTCCGCCGGCCGTGGCCGCGGCGATCCGGTGCGGGGTGAGCGAGTCGAAGTGCGCGCTGTCCCCCGGCTCCAGCAGGTGCTCGCTCTCCCCCAGGTGCAGCCGCAGCCGCCCCGCGAGGACGTAGAGCCACTCCTCCCCGGGATGGACGCGCACCAGCTCGCCCTGCCCGCGCTCCCGCGTCCCCTTCACGACCGCGGCCGGGGCGGGCACGTGCACCCGCAGTGCCTGCATGCCGCGGCCGGAGCCGCCGGCCTGCCAGTACGTCCAGCCGTCGGCCTCGCGGGCGCCCGGACCACCGGCCCGTACGATGGGATCGGCCGTGGCCGGGGTTTCGCCGAGCAACTCGGAGACGGTCGTCCCGTAGGTACGGGCGAGTCCGAGCAGCAGCGGCAGCGAGGGCTGACGGCGCCCGGTCTCCAGCCGGGACAGGTGCGCGGGCGACAGACGGGCCCGCGCGGCGGCCGCCTCCAACGTCAGTCCGGCACGTCGGCGCAGGTCACGCAGTTGCGGGGCCACGGTGGGCAGCTCGTCGGCGATGCCGTCGGGCGCTTCGGGGTCCGGATCGGTGTCGGGACCGGCCGCGTCATCGGGACCGTCGCCGGGGGCGTGAGTCATACCCCGATTGAGCCAGAGACTTGCCTATCTGGCAATCTTCCTTGCCTCCGAGGCAAAATCACCCGTCCGGGGCCTCCTCCGGCCGCACGGCATCGTCCGGGCCGGCGCCCCGGGCGCCGTCCGCGTCCGTCCCCGCGCGGGCACCCTGCGCGAGTACGGTCTCCACCGTATCCGCCTCCCCGGCCGCCTTGTCCGGGCGGTGGCGCACCACGCGGGCGAAGCGCAGCGCCACGCCCGCCGGGTAGCGGGTGGAGCGCTGCAGGCCGTCGTACGCGATCTCGACGACGAGTTCCGGTCGGACCCGGACGGTGTACCCGTCGTCCTCCACCGCCAGTTCGCCCAACCGCTCCGTCTGCCAGGCCAGCATGGCGTCGGTGAGGCCCTTGAAGGTCTTGCCGAGCATGGCGTAGGTGCCGTCGGCCGCCCGGGCGCCGAGGTGCAGGTTCGACAGGAGGCCGGTGCGCCGGCCATTGCCCCGTTCCACGGCGAGCACGACCAGGTCGAGGGTGTGCACCGGCTTCACCTTCAGCCACTGCTTGCCGCGCCGGCCGGCCGCGTAGGCGGAGTCGAGAGCCTTGACCACGACCCCTTCGTGGCCCCGGTCCAGGGTTCGCGTCCAGAACTCCTCGGCGCCGGCCGTCCCCGTCCCCGGGTCCTCCGTCACCAGGCGGCCCACCCGGTGGGCCTCGGGGACCAGTGCGGCGAGTCCCGCGTACCGCTCGCGCACGGGCAGGTCGAGCAGGACCCGGTCGCCGGACAGGAGCAGGTCGAAGAAGTACGCGCTCACGGGCAGCGTCCGGCGTGCGGCGGCCACGTCCAGCCGGGAGCCCACCCGACCCGCGATCTCCTGGAAGGGAGCGGGGCGGCCGTCGGGGGTCCGCCCGATGACCTCGCCGTCCAGGATGAACCTCTCCCCGGGGAAGGTGCGGACCAGTTCGGCGACCTCGGGGAGCCGGTCGGTGATCTCGTCGAGGGAGCGGGTGTGGATGCGTACGTCGTCCCCGTCGCGGTGCACCTGGACGCGGATGCCGTCGAGCTTCTCCTCGACCGCGCAGGGGCCGAGCGCGAGCAGGGCCTCGGCAACGGACGGGGCGGTGCCGGCCAGCATGGGCTGGACGGGCCGTCCGACCCGGAGGGTCACCCGCTCCAGTGCGGCGGCGCCCTCGGTCAGGACGGCCGCGGCGACCCGGGGCAGCGATCCGTCGAGCATCACGGCCCGGCGCAGCGCGGCCGCGGGCACCCCGGCCGCCGCGGCCACCCCGTCCAGGGCCACGGCGTCCAGGGCCCCCTGCCGGACCTCCCCGGACAGCAGGCTGCGCAGGAACCGCTGTTCGGGCTCGGTCGCGGAGCCCATCAGGGTGTCGACGATCCGGGCGCGCTCGGCCTGCGCGCCGGGCCCGGCGACGGCGGCGAGGGCGGAGACGGCGGCGTCGACAGCCACCACGGTGAGGGAGGGTCCGGCAGCGGGCTCGCTCGCTCGGCCGAGCGTGCGCCATCCGATGCCCGGCCGGCCCTGCGGGAGGCGCCCGGCGAGGTAGGAGACGACCAGGGCCGCCTCCTCGGGCGGAGCGGCGGCGAACAGACCGGCCAGCAGGGCCGTCTTGCGGGAGCGGGCGGAGGTTTCGGCCACCTCCCGGGACACCCGCGCGACCTCGGAGAGCAGCATGCGGTCCATCCTGCCGCCGCCGTGCCCGCGGCGCAGCCCGGGGTGCGGCCCGGGGTCGGGTACCGCGGCCGGGTACCGCAGGCGCGGTACCCGGGTGACCGGGTGTAGTCCTTGAGAAGGTGCGGGCCTACGCCTGAAGGAGCTCGGGTCGGGGGACCAGGGGCTTTAGGGTTTCGGTATGAAGCTCCGACTGCCACGGCGCCGCCGAGACCGCCTGCTCTCCGGTGTCGCCGCGTTCGCCGTCCTGGCCGGCGCCGGAACCTGGACCGCGGCCGCCGCGTCCGGGGACGCGCCGGCCGTGCACCGCCAGGACCAGGTCCTGAACCTGCCCGGTGCCGGGATCGACACCTCCTACTTCACGGCCGGCGGCGGGGACGGGAAACGGCCCGCGGTCCTGCTGGGCCACGGCTTCGGCGGGAGCAAGGACGACGTGCGCGCGCAGGCCGAGCGGCTGGCGCGCGACGGGTACGCCGTCATGACCTGGTCGGCGCGCGGATTCGGCCGCTCCGGCGGGCTGATCGGGCTCAACGATCCGGAGCACGAGGTCAAGGACGTCTCCGCGCTCGTCGACTGGCTGGCGAAGCGCCCCGAGGTTCGGCTGGACGCCGCCGGTGACCCCCGCGTGGGCGTCGCGGGCGCGTCGTACGGCGGTGCCGTCTCGCTGCTGGCCGCGGGCCACGACCGGCGGATCGACGCGATCGCCCCGCAGATCACGTACTGGAACCTCGCCGACGCGCTCTTCCCCCAGGGCGTGTTCAAGAAGCTGTGGACCGGCATCTTCTTCACCACCGGCGCGGCGGGCGGCCTCCGGGGCGGCCCGCAGGCACCGGCGGCCACGCCCGCCGGCGCACCCGCGGCCGCGGCCGCCGGTTCGGGCTGCGGACGGTTCGAGCCCCAGCTGTGCGCCATGTACGAGCGGGTCGCGGTGGCGGGCAAGCCCGACGCCGAGGCCCGCGAGCTGCTGGAGCGGCGCAGCCCCTCCGCCGTGGGCGACCGGATCAAGGTTCCGGCGCTGATCGTGCAGGGCCAGGACGACTCCCTCTTCCCCCTCGACCAGGCCGACGCCATGGCGAAGGCCATCGCGGGCAACGGCGCACCCGTCTCCGTGGACTGGGCCGCGGGCGGTCACGACGGGGGCATGCGCGAATCCGACCGGATCGAGGGGCGGGTCACGGCCTGGTTCGACCGGTACCTCAAGGGCGACGAGGGCGTGGACACCGGCCCGGCCTTCCGGGTCTCCCGTTCCGGCGGGATCGACTCCACCGACGGGCAGGTCAAGCTCCGCGGCGCGACCGGTGACAGCTACCCGGGGCTCGGCTCCACTCCGCGCGAGTTCACCCTGTCGGGCCGCGAGCAGACCTTCGCGAACCCGGCCGGCGGCACTCCGCCCGCGCTGTCGGCGCTGCCCGGCATCGGCGGGCAGCTCGCCGCGCTCGGGACCGGCGTCGCCCTGGACTTCCCCGGGCAGAACGCCCGCTTCGAATCTGAGCCGCTGACCGAGGACGTACGGATCACCGGGACCCCGGCCGCAACCCTGAAGGTGAGGTCGACAGCCGGCGACGGTTCGGCCGTCCTGTTCGGCAAGGTGTACGACGTGGGCCCCGACGGACGGCAGCAGGTGCTGCCGAACCAGTTGGTCGCCCCGGTACGGGTGGAGGACGCCCGCGAGACCGCGACGGTCCGGCTGCGGCTCCCGGCGATCGACCACGCCGTCCGGGCCGGACACCGGCTGCGGCTGGTGGTCGCCGCCACCGACCTCGGCTACGCCTCCCCCGCCGCACCGGCCTCGTACACCGTCTCGGCGGAGGGCCCGCTGGCCGTGCCCGTCGCGGACGGGGTCGCCACGGCCGCCGCCGACCTGCCCGCCTGGACTTGGTGGCTGCCGCTCGGCGCGGTGGCGCTGGCCGCGGCGCTCCTCGGGATCCGGCGCACCGGCGGGGGCCGCGCCGGGAGCCGGGTGGGAGAAGCGCAGCCCGAAACCGCGCTGGCCGACGTACCCCTGGACATCACCGGGCTGACGAAGCGCTACGCCAAGGCCGCGGACCGGTACGCGGTGCGGGACCTGTCCTTCCGGGTGGAGAAGGGGCAGGTGCTCGGTCTGCTCGGACCCAACGGCGCCGGGAAGACCACCACCCTGCGCATGCTGATGGGGCTGATCTCGCCGGACGCCGGGGAGATCCGCATCTTCGGGCACCTCATCCGGCCCGGGGCTCCGGTGCTGTCGCGGGTCGGGGCGTTCGTGGAAGGGGCCGGTTTCCTGCCGCACCTGACGGGCCGCGCCAACCTGGAGCTGTACTGGCAGGCCACGGGCCGTCCCGCCGAGGACGCGCACCTGGCGGAGGCGCTGGAGATCGCCGGGCTCGGCGACGCGCTGGAGCGCGCGGTGCGCACGTACTCGCAGGGCATGCGCCAGCGCCTCGCCATCGCCCAGGCCATGCTCGGCATGCCGGACCTGCTGATCCTCGACGAACCGACCAACGGCCTGGACCCGCCGCAGATCCGCGAGATGCGGGACGTGATGATCCGCTACGCCGCCGCGGGGCGGACGGTCATCGTCTCCAGCCACCTGCTGTCGGAGGTGGAGCAGTCCTGCACGCACCTGGTCGTGATGGACCGGGGTCGGCTCGTGCAGGCGGGTGAGGTCGCCGAGATCACCGGTGGCGGGGACACGCTGCTGGTCACGTTGGAGGGTCCGGTGGACGGGGTGACCGTGGAGAAGGTCGCGGCCCTTGAAGGGGTCGGCTCCGTGCTGCCCGCCGACGAGGGGCTCCTCGTCCGGCTCGACGGCGTGAGCGCCGCCGGGTTGATCGCCGAACTCGTACGGCTGGAGGTCCCGGTGTCGGCGGTGGGGCCGCACCGGCGGCTGGAAGACGCGTTCCTCACCCTGATCGGAGGTGCGGCGTGAGCGCCGTGCAGCAGGAGACCGCGCCCGGCTACCGGGCGAGCCGCACCCTGCCTCTGCGGGTGGAGGCGCTGCGGCAGTGGCGCCGGCGGCGGACGCTGGTGATGGCAGGGGTACTGGCCGCTCTGCCGTTCGTCATGATCATCGCTTTCGCGGTGGGTGGCGGCGACGACGGTCCGGGCGGCGGCAACGGCCGGATCAGCCTCATCGACACGGCGACGGAGTCGGGCGCCAACTTCGCGGTCACCTGCCTGTTCGTGTCGGCCGGCTTCCTTCTGGTGGTGCCCGTGGCGCTGTTCTGCGGGGACACGGTGGCCTCCGAGGCCGGCTGGTCCTCGCTGCGCTACCTGCTGGCCTCGCCGATCCCCCGGGCCCGGCTGCTGTGGAGCAAGTTGGTCGTGGCCCTCGGGTTCAGCCTGGCGGCGATCGTGTTGCTGCCGGTGGTGGCGCTGGCGGCGGGCACGGCCGCCTACGGTTGGGGGCCGCTGAAGCTGCCGACGGGCGGGGCCCTGCCGGCCGCGGACACGCTGCCGCGGATCGCGCTGGCCGTGGCGTTCGTCTTCGTCTCGCAGTTGGTCACGGCCGGGCTGGCGTTCTGGTTGTCGACGCGGACGGACGCCCCGCTGGGCGCGGTGGGCGGGGCGGTCGGCCTGACGATCGTCGGGAACGTGCTGGACGCCGTCACCGCCCTCGGGTCGTGGCGCGAGTTCCTGCCCGCGCACTGGCAGTTCGCCTGGGCGGACGCCTTGCAGCCGCAGCTGGAGTGGGGCGGGATGATCAAGGGCGCGGCGGTTTCGGTGTCGTACGCCGTGGTGCTGTTCGCGCTGGCCTTCCGGGGGTTCTCGCGCAAGGACATCGTGTCCTGAGCCGTTGGCCCGGCCCGCACCCGGCCCGAGGGCCCCGCACCCCGCTCGACGGCGGGGCGCGGGGCCCTCGGGCGTTCGGGGCGGCGGGGGCGGCCCGGACGGCCCGGATGTCCCGCTAGGGAAGCGGAAGAACCCGTACGGGTGAGCCGTCGAGGAAGGCGAGGACGTCCTCGACGGCCTCCCCGTAGTACGTGGCGTAGTTGGCCCGCGTGACGTAGCCCAGGTGCGGCGTCGCCAGGAGGTTCGGGGCGGTCCGCACCGGGTCCGCGGCGGGCAGCGGCTCCGTGTCGAAGACGTCGAGTGCCGCGCCCGCGATGCGCCCCTCGCGCAGGGCGTCGAGGAGCGCGTCCTGGTCGACGATGGCGCTGCGGGAGGTGTTGACCAGGTGGGCGTGCGGTCGCATCAGGGCCAGTTCGGGCGCCCCGATCAGGCCCCGGGTGCGGTCGCCGAGCGCGAGGTGGACGGAGACGAAGTCGGCGTCCGCCAGGAGTTCCTCCAGGGATCCGGCGAGGGTGACGCCCAACTCGTCGGCGCGTTCCTTCGTGAGGTTGGCGCTCCAGGCAGACACCTCCATCCCGAAGGCGAGGCCGATCCGCGCGACCCGGCTGCCGATCTTGCCGAGCCCGAGCAGGCCCAGGCGCCGACCGTGCAGGTCGGCGCCGACGGTCCGCTGCCACGGCCCCTCGCCCGAGCGCAGGCCCGCGGCCTCCACCGCGATCCCCCGGGCCAGGCCGAGGAGCAGGGCCCAGGTCAGCTCGACGGGCGGGGTGGAGGAGCTGGCGGTGCCGCACACGGTCAGGCCGGTGCGCGCGGCGGCCTCGTAGTCGATCACCGAGTTGCGCATGCCGCTCGCGACGAGCAGCTTGAGGCGGGGCAGCCGCTCCAGGAGGCTCGCCGGGAACGGCACCCGCTCGCGGAGCGTGACGACGAAGTCGAACCCGGCCAGACGGGCGGCGAGTTCGTCCTCGTCGTCGAGGTGGTCGTCGAACGTCACCACCTCGACGCCCCGGGCGGCGACCGCCGACCAGTCCGCGAGGGTGGTGGCCGCACCCTGGTAGTCGTCCAGGACGGTGCAGCGCAGGGGCTCCGCCGCGGCGGTGGCGTCCGTCATGCGGGGCTCCCCGCGACGGTGTCGATCTCCGCCAGGATTTCCGCCTCCAGCGGGCGGTCGGCGACGGCCGCGTTGGCCCGCACCTGCTCCGCGGAGGTGGCGCCCGCGATGACGGAGGCGCAGCCGGGCTGGGCCGAGAGCCAGCCGATGGCGAGTTCCAGCACCGTGCGGTCGTACTTCTCGGCGATGGCGGCGAGCGCCTCCACGGTGTCGAGGCGCTCCTCGGTGAGGTACGCGTCGCGCCCTTCGAGTCGGGAGCCGGCCGGGACCGCCGCGCCGCGCCGGATCTTGCCGGTGAGCAGGCCGTTGGCGAGCGGGAAGTACGGCAGGACGCCCACGCCGTAGTGCAGGGCCGCGGGCACGAGTTCCCGTTCGGCGGACCGCTGGAGCAGCGACCATTCGTTCTGCGCCGACACGAAGGGCGTCGCGCCCGTCTCGCGGGCGACGTGGGCGGCTTCGGCGAGCTGCCAGCCGCTGAAGTTGGAGTGCCCGATGTAGCGGATCTTGCCCTCGGTGACGAGCTCGGTGAGCGCGGCGAGGGTTTCGGCGATCGGGGTGGCCGGGTCGGGGCTGTGGAGCTGGTAGAGGTCGATGTGGTCCGTCTCCAGACGGCGCAGCGAGGCCTCCACGGCGCGCCGGACGTAGGCGCGGCCGCCGCGGGCTCCGGCCGCGGCCCCGTACCCCATGTCGACGCCGTCGTAACCGAACTTGGTGGCGAGGACGACCTGGTCGCGGCGGCCCTTGAGGGCCTGGCCGAGGTGGCTCTCGGAGCCGCCGGTGCCGCCGTAGATGTCGGCGGTGTCGAGAAGGGTGATCCCGGCGTCGAGGGCTGCGTCGACGACGGCGCGGGTGGCTCGGGCGTCGAGCCGGCCGCCGAAGTTGTTGCAGCCCAGGCCGACGGCGGAGACCTGAAGTCCTGAACGGCCCAGGGGCTTGTGGTGCATGTGGTTCGCTCCTCCGTGATCGTCCGGTGCCGGAACGGCAAGTGATCACTCTAGGCCCGCCCGGCCGGGAGGAGGTACGGAACCCTGTGAACTCTGCGTCACGCCCTTCGGGCGCGTTCCCTCCCGGGTCCTGCCGGGCGGGCTCGCGGCGCCGGGCCGCGCGGACCGGACAGGACCCGGAAGAGGTGCCCCGGGGCCCGTCGTCGAACTCCCGTCGTCCGTGGGGCGGGCGGGGGAGGTTGACGACGGGTTCTAGCCGATCCGACCCGCGCCCGCGGAGGGCACGGCCCGGCTCACGTGCGGGGCGGCGAATCCGGCGGCGGCGAAGGCCCCGACGACGGCGCGGGTCACCTCGGCCTCGGCGTCCACGTCGATCAGGGCCAGGGCGGAGCCCCCGAAACCGCCGCCCATCATCCGGGCCCCGTACGCGCCGGCCGCGTTGGCCGTGGACACCGCGAGGTCGAGCTCCGGGCAGGAGATCTCGTAGTCGTCGCGCAGCGAGGCGTGTCCTTCCGTGAGCAGCGGGCCGACGGCGCGCAGCCGTCCGGCGCGCAGCTCCGCCTCGACCCGCAGGACGCGTTCGTTCTCGGTGACGACGTGCCGGACGCGGCGGCGTCCGATCGGGTCGGCGAGCCGGGTCAGCGCCTCGGACAGTTCCTCGTACGGCAGGTCGCGCAGGGCGGGCAGGCCCAGTGCTTCGGCGGCCCGGTGGCAGGAGGTGCGGCGCCGGGCGTACTCCCCGTCGGCGAGGTCGTGCTTGACGCGGGTGTCCAGGACGAGCAGCCGCAGCCCGGACGCCGCGCAGTCGAAGGGGATGTGGCTTTGTTCGAGGCTGCGGGTGTCGAGGTGCAGGGCGTGCCCCTCGGTGGCGCAGGCCGAGGCCATCTGGTCCATGACCCCGCACGGCACGCCGACGTACGCGTTCTCGGCGCGACGGGCGAGGGCCGCCAGCTCCGGGCCGCGCAGCGGGATCCCGTACGACTCGGTGAGGGCGAGGGCCGTGGCCACCTCCAGGGCCGCGGAGGAGGAGAGGCCCGCCCCGGCCGGTACGTCGGACCGCACGTGCAGGTCCGCGCCGCCGACCGGAAGGCCCGCCTCCAGGAGCGCCCACGCCACCCCGGCGGGGTAGGCGGTCCAGCCGGCGGGTCCGCGCGGGGTGCGGTCCGGATCGAGGTCGGTGAGGTCCAGGGTGACCACGCCGGAGGGCACGTCGGCGGAGTGGAGCCTGAGCCGGCCGTCGGTGCGGCGGGCGACGGCCACCTCCGTGCGCTGCGGGAGCGCGAAGGGCAGCGCGAAGCCGTCGTTGTAGTCGGTGTGTTCGCCGATCAGGTTGACCCGGCCGGGCGCGGCCCACACCCCCTCCGGCCCGCTCCCGTACAGGTCCCGGAATTCCCGCGCCGTGCGGTTCACGCGCTCGCCACCTCCCGCAGCCGGGCGGCCGCGTCCTCGGGCCGGACGTCGTTCATGTAGGCCTCCATTCCGGACTCGGTCCCCGCGAGGTACTTCAGCTTGTCCGCGGTGCGCCGGACGGTGAACAGCTCCAGGTGGAGCGCGAAGTCCTCGCGCCCTTCGCCGGTCGGCGCCTGGTGCCAGGCCGAGATGTAGGGGGTCGGGTCGGGCACCGCGAACAGTCGGTCGAAGCGGCGCAGCAGTTCCAGGTAGAGCCCGGGGAGTTCGGCGCGGGCCGCGTCGCCGAGGGCGGGCAGGTCCGGCACCCGGTCGTGCGGATGGAGGTGGACCTCGTACGGCCAGCGGGCGGCGTACGGGACGAAGGCGGTCCAGTGCTCCCCTTCGAGGACGATGCGGGTGCCCTCGGCGCGCTCGGCCGCGAGGACTTCCTCGAAGAGGTTGCCGCCGGTGCGGTCCCGGTGCGCGGCGACGGTGGCGAGCATGCGGGTGGTGCGCGGGGTGACGAAGGGGAAGGCGTAGATCTGGCCGTGGGGGTGGGCGAGGGTGACGCCGATCTCGGTGCCGCGGTTCTCGAAGCAGTAGACCTGTCGGACGCCTTCGCGCGCGGCGAGTTCGGCGGTGCGGTCGGTCCAGGCCGCGAGGACGAGTGCGGCGCGGGACTCGTCGAGTTCGGCGAAGGAGGTTCGGTGGTCGGGGGTGAAGCAGATGACCTCGCAGCGTCCGGTGTCCCCCGCGAGGGAGGGGAAGCGGTTCTCGAAGACGGCCACCTCGTAGTCCGGGGCGGGGACCTCGCTCGCGTGTCCGGCGGTGGAGGGGCACAGGGGGCAGTCGTCGGCGGGCGGGAGGTGGGTGCGGCCCTGGCGGTGGGAGGCGATGACGACGGCGTCCCCGAGGAGCGGGTCGCGGCGTACCTCGGAGGTGGGGACGGTGGCGCCGACTTCGAGCGGGCGGGTGTCGGCAACGGTGCGGACGGGGGCGGGGTTCTTCCCCGTTCCCGCGTCTGCGTCTGCGTCTGCGTCTGCGTCGTAGTAGAAGATCTCGCGGCCGTCGGCGAGACGGGTGCTCGTACGTTTCACCTGCGGATCCTCTCTCACTGGGGGGTGATGGCGGTCGGACGGCCGAGATCGGGCCGGTCGCTCAGCGGGAGTTCGGTGCCGGGGCGTTCCATTTCCAGGACCACGATCTCGTTTCCGACGGCGCGCCACAGGGGGCCGGGCGCGTACAGGGTGCGCTGCGGACCGCGCGGGGTGTCGTAGTTGCCGAGCAGGAAGCCGTTCAGCCAGACCAGTCCGGTTCCCCAGCCGGAGAGGTCGATGAAGGCGTCCGCCGGCGGCTCGTGGGGGGTGTGGGTGAAGCGGTGGAAGGTGGGCTCCGCCGTCGCGGAGGGGCCGTCGGCGTCCGTCGGGGTTGCCGGGTCGGTCCCGGTGCCCACCGGCGTCGACCAGTCGAGGCCGGTCAGGTCGGTGAGCGGCAGAGGGGTGATCTCCCACTCGAACAGGTTCTGGTGGCCGTGGCGCACCCCGCGCCAGATGCCCTTGCGGTCGTCGAGCAGCGGTCCGTAGTTCACCCGGCCGCGGGCCCGCACCAGGATGTCGAGTACGACGCCCGCCTCGCCGACGGGCAGGTCGATGCCCTCGTCGGGGGCGTTGCGGTCGAGGGTGCCCAGGGGCCGGCCGTCGGCGAAGAGGTGGGCGTGGTCCCCGAGGCCGTCGATCCTGACGGGCATGGCGGGGCGCGGCCCGGTGAGCGTGGTGCGGTAGTGGATCAGGCCGTGGTCCTGACCGAGCTTCTCCATGGACTCGGGCGCGGGCCTGCGGACGGGCTCGCCGCCGAGGAGCCGGAGCGCCCCGAGGAGCGGGGCGGTGCCGGCGGAAGTGGCGCGGGCGGGTGCCATCCGGGGCGGCGGGGCGGGCAGCGGGCCGTCGGGGAGCGGGAGGTACTTGCCGATGACCTCGCGGAAGGCGTGGAACTTCTCGGTGAGTTCGCCGGCCTCGCCGATCGGGGCGTCGTAGTCGTAGCTGGTGACGGTGGGCAGGTAGCCGGGGTCCGCGGGACGTGACCCGGTGTGGTTGGCGCCCGCCCAGAAGCCGAAGTTGGTTCCGCCGTGCGCCATGTAGAGGTTGACGGAGGCTCCGGTGGCGAGGAGTTCATCGAGGGAGTCGGCGGACTCCCGTACGTCGCGGACGTGGTGGCCCTCTCCCCAGTGGTCGAACCAGCCGATCCAGAACTCCATGGCGGTCAGCGGGCCGGTGCGCTGGTAGCGCCTCAGGACGTCGAAGCGTTCGGCGGGCCGTGCTCCGAAGGTGGCCGTCGCGAGCCGGCCGGGGACCGTGCCGCCCTGGAGCATGGCGTCCTCGGCGCCGTCCGCGGTGAACAGCAGGCAGTCGACGCCGCGTCGGGTCAGGGCGTCGTCGACGTGTGCGGGGTAGCGGGCGTCGTTGCCGTACGAGCCGTACTCGTTCTCGATCTGCACGGCCACCACGGGGCCCCCGCGGCTCGCGAGGTGGGGCAGCAACTCGGGGACGACCAGGTCGAACCAGCCGTCCACCTCGGCCTGGAAGCGGGGGTCGGAGCACCGCAGGTGCAGCCCGTCGACGGCGAGGAGGCGGGCGGGCAGGCCGCCGAAGTCCCATTCGGCGCAGATGTAGGGTCCGGGCCGGACGATGGCGTCGAGCCCGATGTCCTGGGCGATGCGCAGGAACCGGCCGACGTCGCGCCGGCCGGTGAAATCGCCCTTGCCCGGGCCGGTCTCGTGGAAGTTCCAGGGGACGTACGTGTCCACGGTGTTGGCCCCCATGGCCCGCAACCGCCGCAACCGGTCCTCCCACAGGTCGGGATGGACCCGGAAGTAGTGCAGCGCACCCGAGACGATGCGGTGGGGGCGCCCTGCCCGGCGGAATCCGTCCTGGTCGTGCGTGAGCATGCGCTGACTCCCGGGAGAGGTCGAGATGCCGTGAGGTGCGGGGGACGAAGCCGAATATATGAACGCCCCGTCCGCCCAGTCAATGACCGGTTGAACGGAATCAATCGAATCGATCGATTCGAATGCCTATGATGGCCGCGCGGACGGACCGTTCGGGGCCCGTCCGAGGAGCTGCCGGCCGGCACGGCCCGGACCCGCCGGAAAGCGGCCGGAAACCAGGGGGACCCCGTGAGACCACATGTGGACCAACGTCAGGCGCAGGTGCTGGCGCTCGTACGGGCCCGCGGCAGCGTGCGGGTGGCCGACCTGGCCCTCGAACTCGGCGTTTCGCCCGTGACCCTGCGCCGGGACATCGAGGCGATGGCGGCCCGGGGCGAGATCCGCCGGATGCACGGGGTGATCAGCCGGGTCGAGGGCGTACGACACGGCTCCCCCGAAGCGGCCGGTGCCGGCCGGGCGCAGGCGCAGGCGGGTTCCGCAGCGGGCCTGGTGATCGGGATGGTGGTCCCCACCACCGAGTACTACTACGCCGAGGTCGTACGGGGTGCCCGCGAGGTCGTCGAGGCGCGGGGCGCACGCCTCACGGTCGGGCTGACCCGTTACCTGACGGGCGAGGACCGCACCCAGGCCGACCGACTGCTGTCCACCGGGGCGGACGGACTGCTCCTGACCCCCAACTGGGACGCCGGTTCCGCGGCTCCCGGCGAGGGCGCCTGGACGGCCGAGCTCGCTGTGCCGACCGTGCTGGTCGAGCGCACCGCTCCTCCGGGGCACCCCGCGGCGGCGCTGGACCGGGTGGTGTCCGACCACGCCCACGGGGCCGCGCGGGCCGTCCAGCACCTGGTGGAGCAAGGGCACCGGCGGATCGCCCTCGCCAGTCAGGAGACCCCGACGACCGCCCGCCTGCGCTCCGGGTTCGAGGCCGCCGTGAGCGCCCTCGGCCTGGAACCGGCTCCCCCCTGGCCCACCACAACCGGGACCGGAACCGGGGCCGCAGGGGCCGCGGCGGCGGGAGCCGTAGCGACGGGGTCCGAGGACGCGGGAACCGGGACGACGGGGACCGTGACTGCGGGAACCGGGACGACGGGGACCGTGACTGCGGGAACCGGGACGACGGGGACCGTGACTGCGGGAACCGGGACGACCGGGTCCGTGGCTGCGGAGGCCGGGGTCGGGGCCGCAGGAGCCGGCGCCGTGACTGCGGACGCCGGGGCCGGGGCGGCGGGACCCGGGAGCGGGGCCGCACGAGCCGGGGCCGTGGCTGCGGAGGCCGGGGCCGGAGCGGCGGGAGGCGGGGCCGCGGGAATCGGGGCCATGCCTGCGGAGGCCGGGCCCGGAGCTGCGGGAGGCAGGGCCACGGGAATCGGAGCGGTGGGAGCCGGGGCCACGGAGGCCGGGGCAGTGGGAGCCGGAGTGGCGGAAGCCGTGGCGGGCCCGGTCGGATACGGGGACGCCGGGCTCTCGGTGGCCGACCGCTTCGCCCGGACCCTGGACTACTTGTACGACGCGGTGACCTCCGGCGGGGTGACCGCGGCGCTGATCCACAGCGACACCGACGCCATCATGCTGATCCCCCGCCTCCAGGCCCGGGGCGTGCGGGTGCCGGAGGACCTGGCTGTGATCACCTACGACGACGAGGTGGCCGGCCTGGCCGACGTACCCCTCTCGGCGGTGGCCCCGGCCAAGCGCGAGGTCGGGGCCAGGGCCGCGACCCTGCTGCTCGAACGACTCACGGGCGGTCCGCACGAGAGCCCGCGCCAACACGTGGAGCTCCTCCCCCGCCTGAACATCCGCACGTAGCCCCGGCTCCGGCCCGGCATGCGCGCATTCCGATCGAAACGATCACCTGGCCATGCTCGGGCCCGGCGGCCCGGGCAGGATCCCAAATCCACGGCCCGACCGGTCCGGCCCGCCTCAACGGGCCGCGCCCGCGCTCCCCTCTCCTACTCGGCCCGATGCTCGTGGGCCACCAGGCGCTCCAGGTACTCCCGGCCCTCACCCAGCCGACCGGCCAGCTCGGCGGCCTCGGGGTACCAACGTCTCTCGTACTCCCAGCACAACCAGCCCTCGTCCGGCGCCGCGGCCACCGCCTCGGCCAGGGGCAGGACTCCGGCGCCGAGACCGATCGGGGTGAGGTCGTGGGCGGAGGCCACGTCCTTGACCTGTACGTAGCCCAGGTGCTCGCCCAGGTGTCTTCGCGACTGCGGCGCGGTCTCTCCTTCCAGCCAGGTGTGCAGCACGTCCCACAAGGCACCGGCGGCGGGGTGCCCCACCTCGTGCAGCACCCGGGCCGTCGCCGCCGCGCCGCGATGGGAGTCGTGGGTCTCCAGCAGGATCCGCACGCCGTGCCGATCGGCGAACGGCGCCGCCCCGCGCAATCGGCGCACGGCATTGGCGTCGGCCCGGTCGGGCGGCAGTCCCCCACCACCGGGAAAGACCCGTACGAACGGTGCCTCAAGATCCGCGGCCAGCTGCACGAGGCCCCTCACCTCGGCGAGGACGGTCTCGTCGTCACCGGCCGCCGCCACCCGGGCATAGCCGGCGACCCCGAGGACCCTCACGCCCGCCGCGGTCACCGCCCGCAGCCCAGCGGCCCTGTCACCGCTCGGGCTCCCCGCGTGCAACGACTCCTCGGGGTGCGCACGCACCTCAAGGCCGTCGTACTGGTGTTCGGATGCCAGTGCGGCGCTCCGCGCCAGCGGGCTTCCGGGCAGGCCCAGCGTCGAGAAGGCGTACTTCACGGCCTGCTCCCCTCGGGCGGCGGGGCCGTGGAGCCCCGCACCATGAGCTCGGTGGGCAGGGTGGTGATGCCGCCGGGGGGTGGGGATCTGCGGCCGGTCACCAGGTTCGCGGCCAGGATCCCGGCCTCGCGCAGCGGCACACGCACCGTGGTGAGCGCGGGAGCGGTGTCCACGCAGAACGGCAGGTCGTCGAAGCCGGCGACCGAGACGTCCTCCGGGATGCGCAGGCCCGCTTCGCGCAGAGCGGCGACTACACCCGTCGCGACGGCGTCGTTGGCGGACGCGACGGCGGTGAAGGGCACGGCGCGCCGGAGCAGTTCCCGGGCTGCGTCATAGCCGGCGGCCCGTTCGAACCCGGCGTGCACGGTGAGCGGGGCGCAGGTTTCGGGGAGGGCCGGGTCGTGGCGCGCCAGCGCGTCCCGGTGTCCGGCGAGGCGTTCGCGGGAACTGCTCAGCCCCGGCGGGCCCGCCACGTAGGCGATGCGGCGGTGGCCGAGGGCCAGGAGGTGCTCGGCGAGGCGGAAGGCCCCTCCCCGGTCGTCGAACACGATGGTGGCCACGGGCAGCCCGTCGTCGACGGGCAAGGGCGGGCGGCCGCACAGGACCACGGGCGCCCCGGTGGCCGCTATCCGCGAGACCCGGGCGGCGAGCGCGGTGATGTGGTCGGGATCCTCGACGGCCCCGCCGGTGAGGACGACGCCCCCTGCCCGCTGCCCTTCCAGCAGTGTGAGGTAGGCGATCTCGGCGGCGGGGGCCCCCTCGGTATTGCAGACGACGGCCAGGCGGCGCGGCTCCGCCCGGCCGGCCGGGCCCAGGGCCTGTTGGAGGGAGCCGGCCAGGACCCCGAAGAAGCTGTCCGCGATGTCGTGCACGAGTACGCCGATGAGGTCCGAGGTGGCTGCGGCGAGTGCCCGGGCGGGGCCGTTGGCGACGTACCCCAGTTCCTCGACGGCCTGCTCCACCCTGGTGCGGGTGCCGCCCGCCACCGGATAGCCGCCGTTCAGTACGCGCGAGACCGTGGCCGACGAAACGCCTGCGTGCGCCGCGACCTCGGCCAAAGTGACCGCCATTGCCGAACCTCTCCTTCTGCCCTCGCGGGCCGCCCCCGGTCATCGTCTCATCCGGTGTGGATCTCCATCATGGCGGATTCAGTAAGCGCTTTCTATCACTCGAACGAGGGTTGTCAAGCAGTGGACGCGAGTCCTAGCCTGGCAGTGGAGAAAGCGCTTTCTACAGTGGCGCGGATATCGACAGGAAGAGCGACGAACCGACGGAGGGCCCCATGAAACGCAGGACGATCAAGATCGCCATGAACGGCGTGACCGGACGGATGGGATACCGGCAGCATCTGGTCCGGTCCCTGCTCGCGCTGCGCGAGCAGGGCGGGCTCGACCTCGGGGACGGGTCGGTGATCTGGCCGGAGCCCGTTCTGGTGGGCCGGCGGGAGAGCGCGCTGCGAGCCATCGCCGAGCGGCACGGACTGGAGGAGTTCAGCACCGATCTGGAGGCCGTGCTGGCGGATCCGTCGGTGGAGATCTACTTCGACGCCCAGGTGACCGGGGCCCGCGACCCGGCGGTCCGCCGGGCCATCGCCGCCGGGAAGCACGTCTACTGCGAGAAGCCGACCGCCCTCACCTTCGAGTCGTCGCTGGAGCTGGCACGGCTCGCCGAGGCGGCCGGCGTCAAGCACGGCGTGGTGCAGGACAAGCTCTTCCTGCCGGGCCTGCTGAAGCTGAGGCGCCTGATCGAGGGCGGATTCTTCGGTGAGGTCCTGTCCGTGCGGGGCGAGTTCGGCTACTGGGTGTTCGAGGGGGACTGGCAGGCCGCGCAGCGCCCGTCATGGAACTACCGCTCGCAGGACGGCGGGGGGATCGTGGCCGACATGTTCCCGCACTGGGAGTACCTGCTGCACGAACTCTTCGGCCGGGTCCGTACGGTGCAGGCCCTCGCGCGGACCCACATCGCCCGCCGTTGGGACGAGGAGGGCAAGCCGTACGAGGCCACTGCGGAAGATGCCGTCTACGGCATCTTCGAGCTGGAGGGCGGCGCCGTCGCCCAGATCAACTCCTCCTGGGCGGTGCGGGTGCACCGCGACGAGCTGGTGGAGTTCCAGATCGACGGGACCCACGGATCGGCCGTCGCAGGCCTCCGCGGCTGCCGCGTCCAGCACCGCGCCGCGACGCCGAAGCCGGTGTGGAATCCGGATCTGCCGCAGGCCGAGCCCTTCCGCACCCAGTGGCAGGAGGTTCCGGACAACAGCCCGTCGGACAACGGTTTCAAGGCCCAGTGGGAGCTCTTCCTGCGTCATGTCGTGAGGGACGAGCCGTGGCGGTGGGACCTGCTCGCGGGGGCCCGCGGGGTGCAGCTGGCCCAGCTCGGCCTACGCTCCTCCGCCGAAGGGCGGCGGCTCACGGTGCCCGAGGTGACGCTGTGAACGGCATCCTGCTCCCTTCCGCGGATGGTGAGTTGCGGCTGCACAGGCCCAACACCGCGCCGTTGCCTCCCCTGGTCGCGGGCCCGGCCCGCACCCGTGTGTTCCACGCGGCCGCCCATGTGGTGGCCGACCCGCTCGCCGCGTCGGCGGACAGCCGTCCGGTGGTCGACTGGGAAGGCACACTGGCGTTCCGGCACCGGCTGTGGGAGCAGGGGCTCGGAGTCGCGGAGGCCATGGACACCGCCCAGCGCGGAATGGGCCTCGACTGGCCGACGGCGGCGGAGTTGATCCGGCGCTCGGCCGCCGAAGCCCACTCCGTGGGAGGCCGGATCGTCTGCGGGACGGGAACGGACCAGCTCCCCCCGGGGAAACCGCATTCCCTGGCCGCCATCACGGGTGCGTACGAGGAACAGCTCGCCCACACCGAGGCGTGCGGCGCCCGGGCCGTCCTCATGGCGTCACGGGCCCTCGCCGCCACCGCCCGCGGCCCCGAGGACTACCTGGAGGTGTACGGCCCGCTGCTCCGGCAGAGCGCCCAACCGGTCGTGCTGCACTGGCTGGGACCGATGTTCGACCCCGAGCTCGCGGGCTATTGGGGCCACGAGGACCAGGACGCGGCCATGGAGGTCCTCCTGAAGATCGTCTCCGAGTGTCCGGAGAAGGTCGACGGCGTCAAGGTCTCCCTGCTGGACGCGGAACGGGAGGTGGAGATCAGGCGGCGCCTGCCGGCGGGGGTCCGCTGCTACACCGGTGACGACCACAACTATCCCGAGCTCATCGAGGGGGACGGACAACGGGTCGGCGACGCGCTGCTGGGGGTCTTCGATCCCCTCGCCCCGATCGCCGCCAGGGCCGCGATCGCCCTCGACCAGGGCGACCCGGCGGGCATGCGCGCACTGCTGGACCCGACGGTCGCACTGGCCCGGCACCTGTTCGCACCGCCCACCCGCCACTACAAGACGGGGGTGGTCCTGCTGGCCTGGTTGGCGGGACACCAGAACCACTTCACGATGGTGGCCGGGCTCCAGTCGGCCCGCTCCCTCCCCCACCTGGCGACCGCGTACGAACTGGCCGACCGGCTCGGCCTGTTCCCCGATCCAGGGCTCGCCGAGGCCCGAATGCGCCGGCTCCTCCACGTGTACGGGGTGACCTCGTGACCCGCGCGACGGCTCCGGCCCGACTCAGCCTCAACCAGGAGACGATCCACCAGTGGTCGCTGCCCGATCTCGTCGCCGGGTGCACGGCGACAGGGGTGGGCGCGGTGGGGTTGTGGCGGGAGCCGGTGCGCGGGTTCGGCGTGCGGGAGACCGCCAAGCTCGTCTCCGGGGCGGGGCTGCGCGTCACCTCGCTGTGCCGGGGCGGCTTCTTCACCGCCGCCGACCCGGCGGGCCGGGCAGCGGCGCTCCAGGACAACCGGCGGGCGGTGGAGGAAGCGGCCGAGCTGGGGGCCGACGTCCTGGTCCTGGTCGCGGGAGGTCTGCCCGCGGGCGACCGCGACCTGGTGGGAGCGCGCCGACGGATCGTCGACATGCTCGGTGAGCTGGTCCCCTGGGCCGCCGGGTTCGGCGTGCGGCTCGGGATCGAGCCGCTGCATCCGATGTTCGCGGCGGACCGCTGTGTGGTCTCCACCCTGGGCCAGGCCCTCGACATCGCCGAGCAGTTCCCCGCCGAGCGGGTGGGGGTCGTCGCCGACTCCTACCACCTGTGGTGGGACGAGCGGCTGCCGGGCGATCTACGGCGGGCCGGCGTCGGCGGGCGGCTCGCGTCGGTCCAGGTGGCGGACTGGGTGACCCCGCTCCCCGAGGGGGTGCTGCTCGGCCGGGGACAGTTGGGCGACGGATGCGTCGACCTGCGCGGGTTCCGGGAGCTGGCCGACGCGGCGGGCTACCGGGGGCCGGTCGAGGTGGAGATCTTCCATCCGGGTCTGTGGGCGCGGGACGGCTCCGAGGTGCTCAGGGAGGTGGTCGAACGCTACCGGCGACACGTCGAGTAGGGCGGGTAACGGCCCGAGCGGTGCACCGGGGAACGGTACGGACAGGACGAGGAGGTTGCGGTGACACGGGTGTGGAGTAGGCGTTCCTTCCTCTCTGCGGCGGGCGGGGGTGCGCTGGTGTTCGGGGGGCCCGCGGAGCGAGCGGCTGCCGGGCCCTCCGGCGACGTCCACGAGGCGATGCGCGCGCTCTGGCGCGACCTCCTCCTGGGCGGCGGATTCCCGGTATCGGAGGAGCCGTTCCGGTCACGGCTCGCGGAGCTCGGTGAGCAGGTGGGCGGCTGGGCCGCCACCATGGCGCCTTCGCCCGGATCGCTCTGGCCGGATCTCGGGTTCGCCACCGATCCCGAGAAGATGATGCAGAGCTACTACCGGCTCCGGACGATGGCGGAGGCCTTCCTGCGCCCCGGAACCGGTCTCACCGGGGACGGCGGGCTGTTGTCGTCCCTGCTGACCGGAGTGGACCACCTGCACGCGGAGGTCTACCACACGGGTCGGGTGCGGTACGGCAACTGGTACTGCTGGCAGATCGGCGCCCCTCAGGCGCTCCTCGACCTGTGCGTCCTGCTGTACGAGCGGCTGGGCACGGATCGGATCGCCCGGTTCTGCGCGGCCGTCGACCATTTCGTGCCGGACTCCGCCGTCGCCTCGTACAGCGGTACCAGCACGGGTGCCAACCGGGTGGACCTGTGTCGGGTACTGGCCCTGCGCGGAGTGGTCGGATCGGACGACGCGAAGACGGCCCTGGCCAGGGATGCGCTGTCCCCCGTCTTCCCGTACGTCACCACGGGCGACGGGCTGTACCGGGACGGTTCCTTCGTCCAGCACACGTGGGTGCCCTACACGGGGACGTACGGCTCGGTGTTCCTCGGCGGACTGGGGATGCTGTTCGCGCTCCTGAAGGACACCCCGTGGCAGGTCACGGATCCCGGGGCAGGGACGGTCCTGGATGCCGTGGAGCGGGCGTGGGCGCCCTTCCTCTTCAACGGACTGGTCATGGACGCCGTATCGGGGCGGGCCGTCAGTCGGGGGCTGCTCGTCTCGGACGCCCGGCAGGTTCAGCAGGACGACCACACCCGGGGGCACGCCGTTCTGGCCGCGATCCTGCTGCTCGCCGAGGGGGCGAGCGCCACTGAGCGGAGCCGGTGGCGGGGGCTGGTGAAGGGATGGTCGGACCGCGCCTATTACAGCCGTCCCCTGGCGGACAGGACGCTGGGACTGTCCGCCCTCGCCCGGCTCGCCGAACTCCAGGCCGACCCGACGGTGGTGGCCGAGCCGGAGCCGGTGGGTCACCGGATCTTCGCCTCGATGGACCGGGCGACCCACCGGAGGCCGGGCTGGGCCGCCTCCCTGTCCATGGCGTCACGACGGATCGCCCACTACGAGACGGGCAACGGTGAGCACCTGCGGGGCTGGCACACCGGAAGCGGGATGCTCTCCTGGTGGGGTTCGACGTACGGCAACGGCCAGTATTCCGACGCTTTCTGGCCCACGGTCGATCCCCTCAGGCTGCCGGGTACGACGGTGGCCCGCAAGGTCCTCGCGGACGGGGCGGGAGGTGATTGGGGCGCCTCCCGCCCGGACGCCGCCTGGGTGGGCGGCAGCACCGACGGGGAGTTCGCTTCGGTGGGTCAGCATCTGCGGGGCCTGGGCAGCACGCTCGAAGCCCACAAGTCCTGGTTCTTCCTCGCGGACACGGTCGTCTGCCTGGGAGCGGGCATCCGCGCTTCCGACGGCGTCCCGGTGGAGTCGGTCGTCGACAACCGCAACCTGGGCGCGGCAGGCGTTCACGCGCTGACCATCGGTGGCATCGTCCAGCCGGCCCGGCCCCCCTGGTCCGGGGCCTTCAGCGCCCCGGGCTGGGCCCATCTCGCGGGCTTCGGCGGTTACGTCCTGCGCGGGCCGGGGTCCTTCAAGGCACTGCGGGAGGAACGCACCGGTCGGTGGAGCGACATCAACCGGGGCGGGTCGACCACCTCGTTGAGCCGGCGCTACGCCACCCTCTGGTACGACCACGGCAGGGACCCGGTCGACGCCGGTTACGTGTACCAGGTGATCCCCGGGGCGAGCGCGGCGCAGACGGCGGCGCGGTCCGCCGCCCCGGAATGGCTGACGCTGCTCGCCAACTCCAGGACGGCCCAGGGGGTGTCCGTCGCCTCGCTCGGTTTCACCGGCGTCAATTTCTGGCAGGCGGGCACCGTCGGACCTCTTGAGGCCGACGGTCCTTGTTCGGTGCTGCTGCGTCTGAGGGGTGACGGCACCGCCTCCCTGTGCGTCTCGGACCCCACCCGGACCGCGGGTTCACTGACGGTCGTGTGGCACCGGCCGGTCGCGGCGGTGCTGTCCCGGCCGCCGAGCGTGGTCTCGGCGGTCACGGGAAGCCGGCTTCGGATCGAGTTCGGGAGCCTCACCGCGGCAGCCGGGTCGACGCAGCAGGTGGTGGTCCGGTTGGGGTGACGTCGTGGCGTGGCTCGGGACGGGAAAGAGGGCGGCTGGGATCGGCGGGGAAGTCAGTTCGCGTAGTCGTACTTCATGCCGATGCCGAGGGTCCCCTGGGTCGGCAGCAGTCCGGTCCCCACCACATCGAGTACGGGAGGCAGGAGCAGTTCCGTGAGTCGTGCCGTCTCTCCCGCCGTCAGCCCGGCCCACGGGGCGGTGGCGAGTTCGTCCGTCAGCAGCTCGACGGCGGTGCGCAGGGCAAGGCCCGCCCCGGTGACCGTGGCGTCCTCGGCCAGCAGCCCCCGGGCTGCGAGCCGGTCCTGGGCCGCGCCCCACTCCCGCGCGGACCAGCTTCGGCCCTCGAAGGCAGCCACCGGGGCAGCGCCGACACCGGCCTGGAGCACCAGCGATTCGACCGCGTCGAGGTGGTGCGCCTGCAGGGCGGCGAGGTGGCCGTCGCCGCGGTGCTCGCGAAGGATCGTCGCCGCGTGCCAGAGCACCCCGTGCGGGGTCTCCGGCCAGGGCAGTGCGGCGTTGGCCGCCGCGAGCGGCCGGCCGGCGGTCCGGGCGGCCTCGGCGGCTCCGCGGGCGAGTTGCGCGGCCTCCGCCAGCTCGGGGGAGTCGATCCGGCCGCCGAGCGCTGAGCGCAATGCCCTGTCGATGGCCCTCGCCCGAGCCGCCAGGACCCGCTCGGGCGGGGCGGTGTGCCATGCCCCGGTCACGTATCGCTCCACCATGGACGGGTCGAAGCTGTAGAAGAGGGAGGTGACCAAGGCGGGTTCGACCGTGCCGAGGGGCGCGGCGCGAAAGGCGAAGTACAGGGGCCACCGTTCAGCGGTGTCGTAGCCGAGGGTGCCCGCCTCCTCGTAGGACTCCGGAGCGAAGTAGACGAGGGCGTGAAGCGGTTCGAGCAGCTGCCACAGCTGTCGGATGGTGGCCGGCGTGTGCGTCCCGTCGCGCGGCGGCGTTCCAGATGTCATCTTTGCTTCCCCCGAAGGCAGTTGGCGATCATCCGTACGGAGGGCAGCTTAGGCGCCGCCCCGCCGTCCGGGCCCATTTCGCGCGCCGTAGGTCATGTCCGCGCGACACGGCGGCTCCACCGGAGGCGGAGGCAGGAAGGAGCCGGGGTGGAAGCCGAGAGGGCCTGGAGCGGTAGGGAACAGGGGGCGGCGGGGCGATGGCCCTGGACTTCACCCGGAGACGCCGCCTAAGGTCGGACCGACGGCATCGCGTGTCGGTCACCGACCGGGTGAGGCATGGAGGTGTCCGTGACATGCCTTGCGGAGGCATTCACTCATGTCGGTCCAGCTCAATCACACGATCATCCACTCCCGTGACAACCGGGAGTCCGCCACCTTCCTGGCGCACATCCTCGGTCTCGAAGTCGGCGCGGAATGGGGCCCGTTCATCGCCGTGGAAACCGGCAACGGCGTCACCCTCGACTTCGCGACCATCCCCGCCGAGTCCATCGTGGCGCAGCACTACGCGTTCCTGATCCCGGAGGAGGAGTTCGACTCGGCGTTCGAGAAGATCCGAGCCGCGGGAATTCCGTTCTTCGCCGACCCGCACGGCAAGCAGCCGGGCGAGATCAACCACAACGACGGCGGTCGCGGCGTCTACTTCCCCGACCCCTCCGGTCACGGGATGGAAATCATCACCCGCCCGTACGGCGGCTGAGCCGTCGCCATCGGATGATTCCGGCCGGGCCTGCGCCGTCCGGGTCCCGGGTTCCGGGACCCTTCCATGTCCCGGGCCCGGCCACCCGGGCGCGGGCCTCGCCGACCCCGTCCGTCGAGGGGGATGGTGCCGCCGCTCGGTGTGCACTACCGAGCCGCAGCCGGTACCCGGGCGTACCAGCAGCGATGATGGGTGCATGAGCAAGCCCCCTGCCTCCCGTCATCGTCTCCGCCTCGAAAACCACCAGGGCGACAGTCACCCGGAGAGCCTCGGTCAGGCGCACCGGCCCTTGTCCGGCCTCACCACCGTGACCTGCGCCTGCGGCCTGCGGAGCGATCCGCTCCCCAGCGACGACGCCCGTCTCGTCTACGAGCAGCACCGTTACCTCATCCGTGACGAGGTGACCCAGCAAACCCCGTCCTCCCGGTAGCTCGGCGGGCCGCCGTACTCAGTTGCGGTGGCCCGCCGGCGCCCGTCACCGCACCCGGCGGCGGCGGGCCCTCCACCGGCGCCACCCCACTACCCGGGCCCCCTACCGGCCCGTCACACCACTCCCGGTCCGTCACCGCTCCACCGGCCCGTCGCCGACAGGGCCGGCAGGTCGGGAATCATCCCTGCCAGCCACCCCGTGGGCTCGGCCGTGAACTGCGGGGCCCCCGAAATCTCCCACCACGAACGGACCGCGGTGGTGCGCATCGTTTCCCGGGTGCGCTTGTCGACGTACTCGACGGTCCGCTCACCGGTCGCCCTGGTCGCGACCTGGCCGCGCTTGCAGGCATCGGGGTAGTCGTTCCAGTGCACGCCCTTCTCCGACCGCAGGAGCCCCTTCATGCCACCGGTGGAGACCCGGTGGAGGCGCTCGTGCGGGAAGTGGGCCTGCGCCGCCATGGCGACGCTGTTGCGGACGGCGTCCCGCTGGCGCCACAGGAAGTAGTTCGCCACCTCCACCGGGTCCGCCATGGTGAACACCCGCGCGTCGAAGAGCGCCCGCCGCCCCGGGCGTCGCTCGTTGAGGACCGCCGTCGCCAAGGACGCCGAGACGGACAGTTGCTTGGCCACGACCCCGCCGAACCACGGCTCGGTGGTGGGCGTGGCGAAGTCGGTGAGGAGCAGGCTGATCTCGTCGGACTGGGTGTACGCGATCGCCGCGCCCGCCGCCTCCGTGCAGAGCGCTTCCGTGACGGCGGCCATGTCCGCCACGAACGCCATGTCGAACGGCTTGTCGGCGTCCCTCAAGTAGGTGTGGAAGGAGCGCCCGTCGAGGCGGAGGATCGTGTAGGTGGAGCGCGGCAGGACCGTCCTGTGCGCGGCCTCGTACCGCTTCATGCGGTCGCCCAGCGCGGTGGTGTCGCTCATGGTGGCCCCCCGGTTCGGTGTGCGGCCAGGCTATCGGCGCCCGCGACCGCGAACGGCCCCATTCGCCCGCCGTGGCGGCCCCGGGAGAACGAAGGTCCCCGATGAACGCGGAACGGCCAACGATGAAGGCCCGTACGGGAGGTACTCCCGTACGGGCCTTCATCGTGTTGCCTGTCAACGCGTCGTGCGCGCTTGGCAGGGGCGGCAGGAGTCGAACCTGCGACCTACGGTTTTGGAGACCGTTGCTCTGGCCAGCTGAGCTACACCCCTTCGGCGAGACCAACCATGACACGGCGCCGCCCGAAGATCCACATGTTTCCGGGGGTCAACCGGATGAAATTTCGGCCCGGGTGAGGGCGCCACGCGTCCGGAGCCAGTCGGCCAGGGAGGGGTCCGTGCTGGTCAGAGCCACGTCGAGCGGGGTCAGGTCGTCGTGGCCGATCCAGTTGATGTCCGCGCCTCGGGACAGCAGGTACCGGGCCGTGGACAGTTGCCCACCCTGGCAGGAGCACCAGAAGGCGCTCGTGATGTCGTCCGGGTGCGCGGGGGAAGCCGTGAGGTGGGCGGTGACCCGGTCGAGCAGCCCCAGGGTCGCGGCGTCGTGGAGGTCGGGGTGGGCCCCGTGGTCCAGGAGCCGTTGGGCGGCCCGCCACTGGCCGAAGGCCCGCGCGTCGGCCAGCGGGGTCCCGCCGCCGATGACGCCGCCCCGCGCCTCGATGTCGGCGCCGGCCTCGACCAGGGCGTCGACGGCGGCGACGTCGTCGTTGCTCGCGGCCCAGTGCAGCGGGGTCTCCTCGTGGGCGCCCACGAACCGTGCCGCGGGGTCCGCGCCGGCTGCCACGAGGGTGCGGATCACCTCGGCGGTGCGCGGGTGGTGGCCTGGCCAGTCGGTCGCGACGTGCAACAGACCGCGCTCCCCCGCGGCCTCGCCGCGCCGGACGATCCGGGTGGTCGCGAGCCCCGGATCGGCGTCCAACAGCCGCCGCAGTTCCGGGAGGTCTCCGCCACGAATGGCGGCGGTGACGGCGATGGCTCTCGGGTCGTCCGCTTCGAGTACCTGCATCCGTCCAGGCTACTGGGCTCCCGCGCGGGCCCGACGGTGGTTGGAGGCGCAGGCTCGGAAGATCGCGGGAGGGGACGGGAGGGAGGGGCCCCGCCGTGCGCCGCCCCGCTCGTGCTCCTCCCCCCGGCCCCCGGACCAAGTGGCCCGGGCGGAACCATCCCCCTCGGCGGGAGGCTTCCGGGCGCGCGCCTCGACGTCGCCCCCACCCGGATCGTGGACACGGCCGCTCCCGCGGGACGGATCGGGATCCGACAGCGGCGGCAAGGCCGAACAACCGGTGCCGCTGACGCCGCGCCCGGGGAACACCGGCACGTTCACCCACGAGGACTCCCTCGCGCGGGCCCCCACCTGCCGCCCTGTGGCCGACGTTTCACCGGTAGGGACGAGCCGCCCAAGGCCGGCGCGACCTTCCCCGACTCCCCCGACCCGCCCGGCCTCCCCGGATCTCCCGGCTCCTGGAACCCCCGAACCTCCGGTCCCCCCGGCCCCGGCGGGCCGCAGCAACCGGAATCAGTCACAAGTTACCTCGACGTATGTAGTGACTTACCAGCCACCCGACAGTAGAACTTGTTCTCACTCCGTCGAGAGTGAGGAACGTCACATGAGTGACAAAGGCCTGAACAGCAAGGTATCCAACGGTGTTTCGCGTCGCGGATTTATCGCTGGAACTGGTTCTATTCTTGGAGCCATGGCCCTAGCGGTCAACGCCACTCCGGCCCACGCGAGGGCCTCCGCGGGAACCGCCGTCGCGAACACACCCATCGAGTCCGGGGCACGCGTCCCGGCCCTCGTCATCGGCACCGGTTACGGCGGCTCCGTCGCCGCGCTGCGCCTCGCCCAGGCGGGTGTCGACGTGCACATGATCGAGATGGGCATGGCCTGGGACACCCCGGGCACCGACGGGAAGATCTTCGCCAACACCACCAAGCCGGACTACCGGTCCTACTGGCTGCGCACACGGACGAAGGCCCCGCTCAGCAACTTCCTCGGCTTCCCGATCGACAAGGACGTCCCGAAGTACACGGGCATCCTGGACGCCGAGGAGATGGGCGGGATCATCGTCTACCAGGGGCGCGGCGTCGGCGGTGGCTCCCTCGTCAACGGTGGCATGGCGGTGACCCCCAAGCGGCAGAACTTCGCCTCGATCCTGCCGTCCGTGAACGCCGACGAGATGTACGACACCTACTACCCGCGGGCCAACGCCGGCCTGGGGGTCGGCCTCATCGACCCCAACTGGTTCGAGACCGTGGACTGCTACCAGTTCTCCCGCGTCGGCCGCAAGCACGCCCAGCGTTCCGGATTCCCGTTCGTCTTCGTCCCGGACGTCTACGACTGGGACTACATGAAGAAGGAGGTGGCCGGCACCGTCCCCAAGTCCGCGGTGGCGGGCGAGATCCTCTACGGGAACAACGCCGGCAAGAAGTCCCTCCAGCAGACCTACATCGCCGCGGCCCGCGCCACCGGCAAGGTCAGCATCTCGCCCCTGCACCGGGTCACCACCGTCTCCCCCTCGGCCGGTGGCGGCTACACGGTCGTCATCGAGCAGCTGGACACCACGGGCACGACGATCGCCACCAAGAGCGTCGTCGCCGACAAGGTGTTCTTCGCTGCCGGGAGCGTCGGCACGAGCAAGCTCCTCGTGAAGCTGAAGGCCACGGGGGCGCTGCCGAACCTCAACAACGAGATCGGCAAGGGCTGGGGCGAGAACGGCAACGTCATGTGCGGCCGCGCCAACCACATGTGGGACGCGACCGGGAAGGTCCAGGCCTCCATTCCCTGCGGAGGGATCGACAACTGGGACGCCGGCGGCGCCTTCGCCGAAGTGGCCCCGCTGCCGACCGGGATCGAGACGTACGCCTCGTTCTACCTGTCGATCACGAAGAACCCGCACCGCGGCGAGTTCACCTGGGACGCCGCCGCGCAGAAGGTGGGTCTGAACTGGCAGACCTCCTGGAAGCAGCCGTCCATCGACATGGCGAAGAGCATCTTCGACAAGATCAACTCGAAGGAGGGGACGATCTACCGGACCGACCTCTTCGGCCTGAACAAGATCTGGGGCGACCACCTCACCTACCACCCGCTCGGCGGTGCGGTGTTGAACAAGGCCACCGACAACTACGGCCGTCTGCACGGGCACCCCGGCCTGTACGTGATCGACGGAGCGCTGATCCCCGGCAACACCAGCGTCAATCCGTTCGTGACGATCACGGCGCTCGCCGAGCGCAACATCGAGAAGATCATCGCAACGGACCTCTAGCGGGGGCCCGACGAAGACGGGGCCGGCCGGACTCTCCGGCCGGCCCCGCACCACGTCGGTCGCCCCGAACCGACTCAGTTGCCCGGCAGCACGCAGACGCTGTCGAGGCCCAGGACGTGATTGAGGCGTCCGAAGGCGAGCCAGGATCCGATGCTCATGCTCAGCTCCACGATCTCCAACTGGCTGTACCGGGCGGTCATCCGCTCCCAGAATTCCTCGTCGAGGTTGTGGTGGTCCAGGGCGTAGCGCTCCGCGTACTCGGCGGCCAGCCGGGTGCGGTCGTCGAACGCCTTGGTGGTGCGCCACTCGGTGACCGCGTCGGCGAACTCCTCCTCGACCTTCTCCCCGTCCCGGTCGGTGCGCCAGTCGAGGCAGAAGACGCACCCGTTGATCTGCGCGATGCGCAGCCGGGCGGCCTCGAACTCCCGCAGGCCCAGGGTGGTGTGGGCGTAGACGGAGAGGGAGAAGTTCGCGGCGGCCATGCCGATGCCGGGGACCATGTCCCCCCACACGTACTCGATGGGGTGCTGGCCCTCGGGAATGTCGATGTTCACGGCTGCTTCCTTCCGAGTTTGCCGACTGCGGGACGCAGCGGGATGTCGAGCGCGTCGTAGAGTCCGGGTTCGGCGGCGACGAGCCAGTCGATGGCTCCGACCAGCCGGCCGACGGCGGTGGCGTTGCCGCCCGCCGAGCGGTTCTCGCCCTCGTCGGTCGCCTCGATGGTGACCTCGATGCGGGGGCGTCCTTCGATGACCACGCGGTGGGCTCCGGCGCCGTCGGGCGGGGTGGGCCAGTCGGGGGCGCAGGAGGCGTGGATGCGGGTGACGTGTTCGATGACGATGCGGGGCTCGCCCTCGACGATGCCCTGGACCTCGAAGCGGATGGCCCCCTGGGTGCCGGCCTCGAAGTCGCCCATGGTGCGGGTGGTGACGGTGGTGTCGAGGGCGCGGCGTTCCGAGGTCTCGCGGATCTCGTCGAGTTCGACGCCGAGGGCTCGGGCCATCATCCGGACCTGCCCTCCCCACACCATGGTGGGGATCGAGGGCATGAGCATCATGGGCTCGAAGTCCATCGGCCGACCCATGCCGATGAGGTCGCGGACCGAGTCCGGTTGGTCGTACGTGGAGTAGTCGAAGATCTCCTGACAGCGGATCACGTCGATGGTGGAGCCGAGACCGCTGAGGAGCAGCGGCAGGACGTCGTTCCCCCAGCCCGGGTCGACGCCGGAGGCGAAGAGGGAACCGCCGCCCTCCTCGACCGCGGCGAGCACCGGGTCGCGGAACTCGGGCGGGGCGTTGCGGTGGTCGTAGAGCGGGTACAGGGCGGGGCTGACGACGGCCGCGCCCGCGGATATGGCGCGCACCAGGTCGGCGAGCGCGTCGTCGGGGCGGATGTCGCCGGACGCCGCGTACACGACGGCGGCGGGTCGGGCGGCGAGCACCGCTTCGACGTCGTCGGTCGCCACCACCCCCAACGGGTTTTGGAGTCCCGCGAGTTCGCCCGCGTCGCGGCCGACCTTGTCGGGGTTGTGGACGATCACTGCCGTGAGTTCGAGCGCCGGGTGGGCCTCGACGGCGCGGATCGCCGCGCGGCCTACGTTGCCCGTGCCCCAGACCACCGTGGGAATCATGCGCGGAGGGTAGCGAGGAGCTCATGAGGTGCCCAGGGCCGTGAACGATGAATTTCGGACGGACCCCTCGACGGACGTAATCCGAGGTGGACACCCCCTTGACCCAGATGGTCCAGACCAATAGTTTCCGGATTGCACAGCGCACGCGTTACGCACGGCCCAGGAGCACCACTCCCCGGATCCGCAAAGGAAGCCCATGCGCCGCAGCACGATCGGCAGACTCGCCGTCGCCGCCTGCTCCCTCTCCCTGCTGACCGCCTTCGCGCCCGCCGCCACCGGCGCGCAGGGCGACGCCGCCGGTCACGGCCGCACGTACAAGAAGGTCGGGTACTTCACCCAATGGGGCGTCTACGGGCGTGACTTCCAGGTCCAGGACCTCGACGCGAACGGCACGGCCGGGAAGCTCACGCACATCAACTACGCCTTCGGCAACGTCAGCGCCGAGGGCAAGTGCTTCACCGGCAACGTGGCCGGCCAGGCGGACGCCTGGGCGGACTACGCGCGCCCCCTGGACGCCGCGAACTCCGTCGACGGGGTGGCCGACACGGCCGAGCAGCCCCTTGCGGGCAACTTCAACCAGCTCAAGGAGCTCAAGGCCAAGCATCCGAACCTCAAGGTGCTGATCTCGCTCGGCGGTTGGAGCTGGTCCACCCACTTCTCGGACGCCTCCCTCACCCCGGCCTCCCGCAAGGCCTTCGTGCAGTCCTGCATCGACCTGTACATCAAGGGGAACCTGCCGCAGGACGGCGTGCGCGGCGGGGCCGGAGCCGCGGCAGGGGTCTTCGACGGCATCGACCTGGACTGGGAGTGGCCCGGGTCCGAGGCCAATGCCGGTACGAAGTTCCGGCCCGAGGACAAGCGCAACTTCACGGAACTGGTCAAGGAGTTCCGTACGCAGCTCGACGCCCACGGGCGCGCGCAGAAGCGGAAGTACGAGCTGACGGCCTTCGTCCCGACCGCACCCGCGAAGATCGACGCGGGCTTCGACGTCCGCCGGATCATGCGCGACCTGGACTTCGTCAACCTCCAGGGCTACGACTTCCACGTGTCGGGCGAGAAGACCACCGCCCAGCAGTCGGCGCTGTACGCCCGGAAGGACTTCAGCGTGGACGGCACGGTCCGGGCCTGGCGGGATCGGGGCGCGCCCGCGCACAAACTGGTGGTCGGCATGCCGTTCTACGGGCAGGGCTGGACCGGGGTCCGCGGTGGCGGGGACGGCATCGGGCAGCCCGCGACGGGACCGGCGCCGGCGACGTGGGCGGCCGGGTACGAGGACTACAAGGCCCTGAAGAAGCTGGCCGACTCGGGGACCTACAAGGTGCACCGTGACCGGCGCGGCGGGCACGCGTGGCTGTTCGACGGCACCACCCTGTGGACGTACGACGACCCGCAGGTCCTGCGCGCGAAGGGCGAGTACGTCCGCGAGAAGGGCCTGGGCGGCGCGATGTTCTGGTCCCTGGACGGCGACACCGCCGACGGCGAGCTGACGAAGGCCGTCGACCGGGGCCTGCGCGGCCGCTGACGGCCGGTCCGGCCCGAGGGTCTCCCGGACCCTCGGGCCGATGGGGCCCTCCACCGGCCGCTCCTACCGGTCCCTCCTACCGGCGCCGCCGGGCCGCGAACATCGCACCGGCCCGGCGGCGCCCACCACGTGACGCCGCGGGCCGCCAACCGGCCCGCGGCGTCATCTTCTTGCCCCCGTCCCGGCCGCGGGTCGGATCGCGGAACGGCTCCGGTACGCGTGCGCGTGCCCACACCCGCGTCCGGAGCCCGGCGTCGGGCAGGGTTCAGCGGGACCTGCCCCGGTCGGCACCTTCCCCCGCGGCCCGCCGGTGCGCCGCCGCCAGGGCCGTCGTTTCCACGAAGGCGGGGACGCGGCCCGTGCCGCCCCGGCCGGACACCGACAGGGAGGCGGCTGCCGTGCCGTAGGCCACCGCGTCGGCGAGGGTGTCGCCCAGCGCGAGGCGGGCGGTGGTGGTTCCGGTGAAGCAGTCCCCGGCGCCGGTCGCGTCGACGGGGTCCGGGTTGACGGGGACGGGGTGGTGGACCGGCCCGGTGCCGTCGTCCAGGAGCAGTCGGTCCGCGCCGGCCGTGACGGCGACGGCGCGGGCGCCCAGGGCGCGGCAGCGGGCCGCCGCGGTGGCCGGGTCGTCGGTGTCCACCAGGGCGAGGGCGTCCGCCGGGCAGGAGGTCTTGAGCAGCCCCGTCAGCGGGGCGATCCGGGCCAGTAGGTCCCGGGCCTCGTCCCGTCCGGTCAGCCGGGCCCGGTAGTTGGGGTCGTACGTGAGGTGGCCGCCGGCCTCGTGGACGGTCCGCGCGGCGTCCAGCACGGCTTCGCGGGCGGTCGGGGAGAGCGCTCCGGTGATCCCGCTGGTGATGAGGGAGCGGGTGCCGGTCAGCAGGGCTCGCCAGCCGTCGACGTGGGCCGGGGCCAGGGTGGAGCCGGCGCCCGCGGTGCGCCAGTAGACGAACTCGCGCTCGCCCTCGGTGTCGGCGCAGAGCAGGTAGGCGCCGTTGGGTCGCGGGGCCCGGCGGACGTGGGAGACGTCCACCCCGAGCTCGGCGGCGCGGCGCAGCAGCGGGACGCTGAGGTCGTCGTCCCCGACGACGGCCAGCAGGGCGGTGCGCGCTCCGGCGGCCGCGGCGGCGGCCGCGGCGTTGAGCGCGTCGCCGGAGTAGGAGATGCGGGCCGGGGTGCCGTCGACGGCTTCGCGCGGGGCGGTGTCGGTGTGGATCTCGACCAGGACCTCGCCGAGGACGAGGACGTCGTAGTGCGGGGAGGGGGGCACGGTCAGCGCCCCGGGGCGCAGTCGGCGCAGCACGGTCCGGCCAGCTCGGCGAAGACGGCGGCCAGCTCGGCCGGATCGTCGGGCAGGCCGCCGCCGATGCCGACGGCGCTCGCTCCGGCGGCGAGCCACTCCCGGACCTCGCCCGGTCGGATGCCGCCGGTCGGGACGAGCAGCGCGTCCGGGAGGACGGCCTTGAGGGAGCGGATGAACCCGGGGCCGCCCACGTGCGCCGGGAAGACCTTCGCCGCTCCCGCGTGGCGGGCGGCGGAGGCGATCTCACCTGGCGTGAAGCCGCCCTCGACGAACACGGCGTCGTGTCGCGCGGCGAACTCGCGCACCTCGGGGGCCGGGTAGGGGGAGATCAGGAAGCCGGCGCCGGCGGCGAGGGCCTCCTCCGCCTGGGCCGCGGTGGTGACGGTGCCGACGCCGATGAGGGCCGGGCGGCCGTGCGCGTCGCCGAGCGGGGCGGTGCGGGCGACGGCCGAGGCCCAGTCGGGGGTGGAGGTGGTCAACTCGACGGCTCGGCATCCCGCCGCGAGCAGGGCCGTGGTGCGGCGGACGGCTTCGTCCGGGCCGGGGTCGCGCAGTACCGGCAGCAGGCGCTGGGCGGCCATCACCGCGTACGGATGGCAGGACATCGGACCCCCCGATTTGTTCCACATAGCGGAACTGCATATCGTGTAATGGAACTCAGTGGTCCAGACCTTACACATCCAGGGAGCCCGCGTGTCAACGGAGCGAGCACCGTCGGCCGTCCCGGCACACGAGGACGGCCCCGCCGGTCAGGGCGAACCCACCGGCCCGTCCCCCCGGTCCGGAGGCCGGACGTCGGCGGCCGGATCCGCGCTGGAGAAGTCGCTGCGGATCCTGGAGGCGGTCGCGGCGCCCGGCGGACCGCACCGGCTGACGGACGTCATGACGGCGGCGGCGGTCCCCAAGTCGAGCACCTTCCGCATCCTCGCGGCACTGGTCGAGCAGGGCTTCGTACGCTCCGACGGCGACGGCCGCTACGGGGTGGGCCCGCGGCTGCGCGGGCTGTCCGCCATGGTCGGCGGCGGGGAGCCGGCGAGCGTCCAGCAGATCCTGGACGAGCTCCGGCTGGCGACCGGCCAGACGGTGCACCTGGCCCTGCACAGCGGCGAGACCATCACCTACATCCACAAGTTGGAGAGCGGCCAACCCTTCCGCACCGCCTCCCGGATCGGCATGCGGGTGCCGCTGCACACCACGGCGATCGGCAAGGCCGTCCTCGCCCACCTCCCCCCGCACGAGCTGCGGGAACTGCTCGACGCCACCGGGCTGCCCGCGCGCACGCCGCGGACGCTGACCACCGCGCGGGCCCTCGCCACCGAACTGGAGGCGGTCCGGGAACGGGGCTTCGCCGTGGACGACGAGGAGAACGAGCCGACGATCCGCTGCATCGGCGCGGCCGTCCTCGGCGCCGACGGTCGCCCGGTCGGCGGCGTCTCGGTGACCACCGTCACGTTCCTGGTCTCCCGCGAGGAGATCGAGGCGTACGCCCCGGCCCTGCGCACCGCCGCCGAGGCTCTGACACCCCTGCTGTGAACGCCCCGAGCCCCGCCGGGGCCGCCCCGGCGGGGGTTTCGGAAGTGGCGCCGAAAACGTCTTCCGGATAAGTGTTATCGGGGCCCCTCTCGACGGTCTCCCAGTTATTGGGCATCATCGACCGCCGGTACGGACAGGGACTTTCACATGAGCACACAGCACACGGCAGCACTGGTGGCAGCGGCCCGCGCGGGCGATCCCCGCGCGCAGGACGAGCTCGTCAGCGCCCACCTGCCGCTCGTCTACAACATCGTCGGTCGGGCCCTGAACGGGTCCTGCGACGTGGACGACGTGGTGCAGGACACCATGCTGCGCGCGCTCGACGGGCTGGGCGCCCTGCGGTCGGACGAGAGCTTCCGCTCCTGGCTCGTCGCGATCACGATGAACCGGATCCGGGCGCACTGGCAGGCCCGCGACAACGGCCTCGGCGAGAGCGGGCTGGAGGAGGCCGGTGACGTCGCCGACCCGGGCGCCGACTTCGCGGACCTGACCGTCGTACGGCTCCACCTGTCGGGTCAGCGCCGCGAGACCGCCCGGGCGACACGCTGGCTGGAGCCCGACGACCGGGCGCTGCTGTCCCTGTGGTGGCTGGAGTGCGCCGGTGAGGTGACGCGGGCCGACGTGGCCGCGGCGCTGGAGCTGACGCCGCAGCACACCGCCGTCCGCGTCCAGCGGATGAAGGCGCAGTTGGAGGCCGCCCGGGTCGTGGAGCGGGCGTTGGAGGCGCAGCCCCCGTGCGACGGGCTGCGCTCGATGACGGCCGGCTGGGACGGGCGGCCCTCGGCGCTGTGGCGCAAGCGAATAGCCCGGCACGCCCGCGAGTGCCTGCGCTGCTCGGGGCTGTGGAACGGGCTGGTGCCCGCGGAGGGCCTGCTGGCCGGACTGGCCCTGGTGCCCGTCACCGCGGCGCTGCTGGCGGGCGTGCGGTCGGCCGTCTCTGCCGGCTACACCCCGGTCGCGGCGGCCTCGTTCGCCGACGCCGCGACGCAGCTGACCCCGGTGGTGTCCGGACCGGGCCGCGCCGCGCGCCGCAGGACGGGCGACACCGGCACCGGCACCGGCGGTGACCCGGCCGGCAGCCGCGGGGCGCTGCGCAAGCGGCGCCAGAACCGGCGCCGGGCCATCGGCGGCGCGGTGATCGCCGCCTGCGTCGCGGGCGGCGGCCTGGTCTACCTGGGCTCGCTCCCGGGTTCGGGTGACACCGAGGCGACCGGCGCCACGCCCGCGTCCCCGCTGGCGGCCCTGTCGGCGCCCGACACCGGCGCCCCGTCCTCGTCCGCACCGGCGTCCCCCTCCGCCTCGGCTTCCGTGTCGGCGTCCCCCTCCCCGTCCGCCTCGGCCTCGCAGTCCGCGTCGCCGTCGCCCTCCGTCGTCAAGTCCTCCTCGGCCGCCCCGTCGCCGACCCGGAGCACGCCGCCGACCACGAAGGCGGCCGCCCCGGCTCCGGCGCCCGCCCCGCAGGGTGTCGTCGGCCAGGTCATCGCGCTGGCCAACACCGAGCGGGCGGCCGCCGGCTGCGGCCCGCTCAAGGACGACGCGCAACTGCGCTCCGCCGCGCAGGCCCACTCGGCGGACATGGCGCAGCGGAACTTCTTCTCGCACACCAACCCCGACGGGGCGGACCCGGGGGCCAGGACGACCGCGTCCGGGTACCGCTGGTCGACGTACGGCGAGAACATAGCCAAGGGTCAGCAGACCGCCCAGGCGGTGATGGACTCGTGGATGAAGAGCCCGGGGCACCGCGCGAACATCCTCAACTGCTCCTTCAAGGACCTCGGCGTGGGCATGCAGCCGGGCGCCGGCGGCCCCTGGTGGACCCAGAACTTCGGCGCCCGCTAGTACGTGTCGGGCGGTCCACCGGGGCCACTCCCGCTCAATCCCCTTCGTGACTCAGAATCCGGGCAAGATAGGACCTGGAGCCGAAGGGGCTGATGAGAGCGGGTGGGGTGAGGGCGGTGGCGAGGAAGGAACTGCGGCCGCACCAGCGCGAGGCCGTGGACGCCGTGGTCCGCGCGCTCCAGTTGCCCGCGGACGGTCGGGTGCCGGAGCGGGGCCTGCGGACCCAGGTGATCATGGCCACCGGGTCCGGCAAGTCCCTCGTCGCGGTGCGCTCCGCCGAGGAGTTGCGGGCGTCCCGGGTGCTCGTCCTGGTGCCCTCCCTGGACCTGCTGGTGCAGACGGTGGCCGGCTGGCGCGAGGGGGGCCGCTCGGGCCGGGCCTTCGCCGTGTGTTCGTTGCGCGGCGAGGACGTGGGCCTGCCCACGACCACCGACCCCGCCGAGCTGGCCCGGTGGGCAGGCGGGACCGCGCAGCGGGTGACCGTGTTCGCCACGTACGCCTCGCTGGGCCTGGGCACCATCGAGCGGGCGCACGGGGCTGCCCTGCCGTCCTGGGACCTGATCGTCGTCGACGAGGCCCACCGGACGTCCGGGCGGATCGGCAAGCCGTGGGCGGTGGTGCACGACAACACCCGGATCGCGTCCGTGCGGCGGCTGTACATGACGGCGACGCCCAGGGTGTGGCGTGACGGGGAGGACGGCGAGGACGGCGAGGAACCGGTCGGCGGCGAGGGCACGCGCGGCGGGGGCACGCTCGTCGCGTCGATGGAGGACGATCCGCTGGGGCCGTTCGGCGCGCGCTGCCACACCCTCTCGCTGTCGGAGGCCATCGACCGGGGGATCTGCGCCCCCTACCGCGTCGTGTGCGTCGACGTCTCGGGACCGGGGTTCCGGTCGGCGCTGCTGCTGGGTACCGAAGGACGCTCCGACGAGGTGCGCGGGATGCGGCTGGCGGCGTTGCAGGCGGCCCTGGTCAAGGCTGCGGCGGTTCAGGGGTTCCGTCGGACGCTGGTCTTCCACCATCTGACGAAGGAGGCCGAGGCCTTCGCGGCGGGGCTTCCCGCGGTCGCGGCGCGGCTGCGGGCCACGAGCCGGGCCCCGCTGCCCGCGTACCCGCGCACCGTGTGGGCGGACTGGCTGGGCGGGCAGCACCCGGCGGGGCACCGGCGGCGGGTGCTGGAGGCGTTCGCCGATGACCGGATCGCCGACAAGGCGTTCCTCGGGAGCGTCCGGGTGCTGGGCGAGGGAGTGGACACCAAGGAGTGCGACTCCGTGTTCTGGGCCGACGTACGCGGTTCCATGCCCGACCTGGTGCAGGCGGTCGGCCGGGCGCTGCGGATCCGCCCGGGTGAGGGGAAGGTCGCCTCGCTGGTCGTGCCGGTGTTGCTGGGCCCCGGGGAGAGCCCGGACTCGATGCTGACCTCCCGCGCGTACGGTGACCTCGCGCGGCTGCTGGAAGCGCTGCGGGCGCACGACTCGCGGCTGGTGGAGGCGCTCGCCCAGCCGCAGGCACCGAGCCGGACGCCGACGCACCCGGGTACGGCAGGGGTGGGGACCGGCCCCGGGCCGGGGGCCGAGGCCCTGCTGAGCTTCTCCACGCCCCACGACCCTGCGCTACTGGCGGCGTTCATCCGGCTGCGCGTGCTGAACCCGGAGCACACGCGGTGGCGGCGGGGCGCGGAGGCGGCCCGGGTCTACGCCGCCACGGTCGGGGACCTGAAGGTGCCGTTCGCCTACAAGGTCCCCGAGGCGGAGGGGCTGCCGGCGGCCCTGGCGGGGTTCCCGCTCGGCCAGTGGATCGCCGACGCCCGGCGCACGTACCGCAGGGGCGCGCTGGGCCGGGAACGGACGCTGGAGCTGGACGAACTCGGCATGGTCTGGAACCACTTCGACGTGGCCTTCGAGGAGGGCCTCGCGGCGGCCCGGGCCTGGGCCGCCGACCACGGGCACCTGTTGCCGCCCGTGGAGGCGACCTGGCGCGGGGTGCCCGTCGGGGTGTGGGTCAAGAACAACCGGGCGGCCGCCCGTCGGAAGGGGCCGGGGGCGCTCTCGCAGGAGCGGCGCGAGGCCCTGGAGGAGATCGATCCCTCCTGGTGTCCGGCCTGGGACATCGGCTGGCAGCGGGCCTTCCTGCTGACCCGGGCCCATCTGGAGGCGGGCGGACCGATGCCCCTGGAGCCGGGCCGCGTGGTCGTCCAGGGCGAGGACCTGGGCCAGTGGGTCCGGGCCCAGCGGCTGGGTTGGGCCGGGCTGGCGTGGGCCCAGCGGTGGCTGCTGGAGCACACGCTGGGCCTGGCCCCCGCGGCCGCCGCGGAACGTCCACCACCGCGCCGCAGCCACGCGGCGGCCTGGGCCGAGCACCTGGAGGCCGCCCGACGGTTCCACGCCCGGGAGCGGCACCTGCGGGTGCCCCGGGCGCACGTGGAGCCGGTCGGCGGCCACGAGGTGCGGCTCGGCGCGTGGATCGCGAACCAGCGCGCCCGGGCCGGGAGCCTCGCCCCGGACCGGGCTGCCGCCCTGACCGCCCTCGGCATGCGCTGGTCGGCGTCCCGCTGATCCGGGCCGTGCGCCGGCGGTGACGCGCCTCAGTGGTGGAAGCCGGACCGGGGTTCGGTCGCGGGGACCGGCTGCGGGTGGGCCGCGAGGTGTTCCACGGCCCGGCGCAGGTCGGCGACGAGCAGGGCGATCTGGTCCCGGGTCACCCCGTGGCGGATCAGGACGCGTTGGATGACGGTGTCCTGGCGGTCCGCGGGCAGCGGGTACGAGGGCACCTGCCAGCCGCGCATCCGCAGCCGGTCGGAGAGGTCGTAGAGGGTGAATCCGGCGCCCTCCGGATCCGCGAGGGTGTACGAGACGGCGGGTAGGGCGCCCTCCCCGTCGTAGAGCAGGGTGAAGGCCCCGATGTCGGCGATCTGCGCGGCCAGGTAGCGGGCGGTGTCGGCGCAGGCCTGCTGGACGCGCCGGTAGCCCTCGCGGCCCAGGCGCAGGAACAGGTAGTACTGGGCGATGACCTCGCCGCCGGGCCGGGAGAAGTTGAGGGCGAAGGTCGGCATGTCGCCGCCGAGGTAGTCCACGTCGAAGACGAGGTCGGCGGGCAGCAGGTCCGCGGTGCGCCACACGATCCAGCCGACGCCGAGCGGTGCGAGGCCGTACTTGTGGCCGGAGGTGTTGATGGAGGCCACGCGCGGCAGCCGGAAGTCCCACACCACGTCGGGGTGGAGGAAGGGTGCGACGAAGCCGCCGCTGGCGCCGTCCACGTGGAGGGGGACGTCCCAGCCGTGCTCGGCCTGGATGCGGTCGAGTTCGGCGGAGAGTTCGGCGACGGGCTCGTAGTCGCAGGTGTAGGTGACGCCGAGGATGGCGACGACCCCGATGGTGTTCTCGTCGACGTGCGCGGCGAGCTGGTGCGGGAGCAGGCCGGTGGCTCCGGGCTCCAGGGGTACCTGTCGGAGCTCGACGTCGAAGTACCGGCCGAACTTCTCCCAGCAGATCTGCACGGGCCCGCACACCAGGTTGGGGCGGTCCGCGGGCTTGCCCTCCGCCCGGCGCCGGGCCCGCCAGCGCCACTTGAGGGCGAGGCCGCCGAGCATGGCCGCCTCGCTGGAGCCGGTGGTGGAGCAGCCGGTGCCCGCGGTGCCGGCCGGGGCGTTCCAGAGGTCGGCCAGGATGTTGACGCAGCGGGCCTCGATCTCCGCCGTCTGGGGGTACTCGTCCTTGTCGATCATGTTCTTGTCGAGGCACTCGTTCATCAGGCGGTGCACGCCGTCGTCCGACCAGGTGGTGCAGAAGGTGGCCAGGTTCTGGGCGGCGTTGCCGTCGAGGAGCAGTTCGTCGTGGAGGAGCGAGTAGACGACCTCGGAGGGCGAGGGTTCGTCGGGCATGCGGAACTTCGGAAGGATCTGGCCGCTCAGGACGGACGCGAACACGTCCACGTCGGCGTCCCGGGATTGCGCGTCCTTCGTCTCATGAAGAGCCATATTCGGACTATACGGTGCGAACCGCCATGAACCCGGCTACCTCCGCGAGGGTTCGCGTCGCTGCTTCCGGCCGAGTCTGCGATGTGACCCCGTCCATAGGAACCTGGATTCGCCGCAAGAATTACTGACGAGTAGCATGAGCTCCGTAGATTTTCCCGTCGAGGCCGCCGGAGCCGCTCGGGACGGGAAGATCGGCTCATTCGTTTTATACGAAACTTATCGGGTGATGTCCGGATAGCGGTCAACTGCCCGCGCTGCCCTGATAGTTCTACGGCCATGAACAAGATCACCCGCCGGCAGGCCTTGGGCACCACTGCCGGCGCACTCACCGTCCTCGGCCTCGCGGGCGCCACCGCGCACGCCGCCGCCACCGACTCCCGGGCCGCCGCCACCCCCGCCGGCACCGTCGACGAGGTGTACAAGGGCCGACGCATCCGGATAACCCCCGGCCAGGGCGGCCACCACGGCGGTCACCACTCCCCCGACATGCCGACCGTCCGCATAGACGGCCGCGAGCTCCACGTCATGCGCAACGCGGACGGCACCTGGATCAGCGTGGTCAACCACTACGAGACGTTCGCCGATCCGACCTCACTGGCCCGCGCCGCCGTGCGCGAGCTCCAGGGCGCCGTCCTCGCGCCGTTCGCACCGATGGGAGGCGCGGCATGACCGTCCGCAAGAACCAGGCCGCGCTGACCCCCGAGGAGAAGCGCGCCTTCACCAACGCGCTGCTCGAACTGAAGCGCACCGGCCGCTACGACCGCTTCGTGACCACCCACAACGGGTTCATCATGAGCGACACCGACTCGGGCGACCGGGTGGGCCACCGCTCCCCGTCCTTCCTGCCCTGGCACCGCCGCTTTCTCCTCGAATTCGAGGCTGCACTTCAGGCGGTGGACGCGAGCGTGGCGATCCCTTACTGGGACTGGAGCGTCGACCGCACCACCCGCTCCTCCCTCTGGGCCGCCGACTTCCTCGGCGGGACCGGCCGGGCCCGCGACGGACAGGTCATCGACGGACCGTTCGCCTACTCGACCGGCAAGTGGGACGTGAACGTCCGCGTGGACGGGCGCAACTACCTGCGCCGGGCCCTGGGCACCGGAGTGGCGGAGCTTCCCACCAAGGCCGAGGTGGACGCCGTGCTGGCCATGCCCGTCTACGACATGGCCCCCTGGAACAGCTCCTCGAACGGCTTCCGCAACAACCTGGAGGGCTGGCGCGGCGCCAACCTCCACAACCGGGTCCACGTCTGGGTCGGCGGCCAGATGGCCACCGGCGTCTCCCCCAACGACCCCGTCTTCTGGATGCACCACGCCTTCATCGACAAGCTGTGGGCGGACTGGCAGACCCGCCACCCGCAGTCCACGTACCTCCCGGCCGCCGGCACGCCGAACGTGGTGGACCTGCGCGACACGATGCGGCCGTGGAACGACGTGACCCCGGCCGACATGCTGGACCACCGGAAGTTCTACACGTTCGACACCGAGCCCGTCGCGGCGGGCCGCCAGCGGTAGTGCAGTTCGGGGCGGCCGACCTGGCCGTACCGGGGGGCCCGGTCCGCACGGCCGGTGTCCACCAGGTGCTCCAGGTAGCGCCGGGCGGTGATCCGGGACGTCCCGGCCGCCTCGGCCGCCCCCGCGGCGGTGAGGCCCTCGGTCGCCGCCCTGAGCAGCGCCGCGACCCGGTCCAGGGTCGGGGCGCTGAGCCCCTTGGGCAGTTCCGCCGGACCGGGCGCGCGCAGTGCGGCGAGCGCCCGGTCCACGTCGTCCTGACCGGCCGCCTCGCCCGCCGACGCGCGGAACTCGGCGTAGCGCAGCAGCCGTTCGCGCAGGGTCGGGAAGGCGAAGGGCTTCAGTACGTACTGCACGATGCCCAGGGAGACGCTCTCCCGGACCACTGCCAGGTCGCGCGCCGAGGTCACCGCGATCACGTCGGCGGGGTGGCCGGAGGCGCGCAGTCCGCGCGCGAAACGCAGCCCGTTGCCGTCCGGCAGGGTGAGGTCGAGGAGCAGCAGGTCGACCCGGGTGCGCTCCAGGGTCCGGGTGGCATCGGCGAGCGTGTGGACGACGGCGACGACGGTGAAACCGGGAACCCGGCCGACGTAGAGCGCGTGCGCGTCGGCCGCCACCGGATCGTCCTCGACGACGAGGACCCGCACCTTCGGGGCGCTCATGACGACCCCTCCCCACCACGCCGCTGACCGGGGATCCGCACGGTCGCAGCACCCGGGGCCGGCGGCTCCCGATCGGCCTCCGGGTCCGGGCCGGCCCGCGGCGGCTCCGGCGCCGGCGCCGTGACCTGCTGCGGGTCCGGATTCGGCCCGGGGTTCGGATTCGGCCGCGGCTCCGGGGCCTGCCGGGGTTCCGGCCGGAGTTCCGGTTCCGGGGCCGACGGCAGCCGTACGGTGAACTCCGCGCCGTATCCCGAGGTGCCGACCGCTGCGTCCGCCGCGCCTCCGTGGCGGTGCGCCACCTGTCGGACCAGCGCGAGACCCAGCCCGCGCCCCTCCCCCTTGCCGGACCAGCCGCGCCGGAACACGTCCACCCCTTCGGGCAGGCCCGGGCCGTTGTCCGCGACCCGCAGGAACAGCCCGCCCGCCTCCCGGCGCACGGTGACCGCGATCCGCCCTCCCGGGACCCCGGTGAGGGCGTCGACGGCGTTGTCGATCAGGTTGCCGAGCACCGTGACGAGGTCCCGGGCGGGCGGGATCCCCGGCGCCCCGTCGACGGCCCCGCTGTCCGGGGTGACGACCAGCTCGATGCCTCGCTCGTGCGCCTGTGCGGCCTTGCCCAGGAGCAGGGCCACCAGCACGGGTTCGCCCACGGCGGTGACCACCTCGTCGGTCAGGGCCTGGGCCAGCTCCAGTTCGGCGGTGGCGAAGTCCACCGCCTCGTCGCTGCGGCCCAGTTCGATGAGGGAGACGACGGTGTGCAGCCGGTTGGCCGCCTCGTGCGCCTGGGCGCGCAGGGCCTGGGTGAACCCCCGCTCCTGGTCCAACTCACCGGTCAGCGCTTGCAGTTCGGTGTGGTCGCGCAGGGTCACCACCG
Source organism: Streptomyces sp. NPDC057939 (assembly GCF_042887545.1). NCBI lineage: Bacteria > Bacillati > Actinomycetota > Actinomycetes > Kitasatosporales > Streptomycetaceae > Streptomyces > Streptomyces sp. NPDC057939. Next base: position 42,083 of record NZ_JBHVPG010000018.1, on the reverse strand, counting down.
TGCCCCGGCGGCCACCGCCGGCGACGGGCGAACTGTTGACGACGAGTACCCGTTGGGCGCTGAGGTGCACCTCGTCGACCCGGGGGCGGTCGGAGAGCAGGGCGCCCGTCAGCGGGGCGGGCAGCCCGAGGTCGGCCACTCCCGTGCCGGTGACCTCGTCGTGCAGGTCGAGGAGTTCGCGGCCGGCGTCGTTGATGAGGGTGATCCTGCGCTGCCCGTCGAGCATCAGCAGCCCCTCCCGGACCCCGTGCAGGGCCGCCTGGTGGTAGTCGTACATCCGGCTCAGCTCGGCGGCGTTCATGCCGTGGGTGTGCCGGCGCAGCCGGGCGTTCACGACGTACGTACCCACCGCGCCGAGGGCGAGCGCCCCGGCCGCCCACCAGGCCAGGGCGGAGAGCTGCGCCGCCAGCCGGTCGCTGACCGCGCGGACCGTGATGCCCGCGCTGACCAGGCCGGTGATCCGGCCGTCCCGGTCGGTCAGCGGGGTGACCACGCGGATCGAGGGGCCGAGGGTGCCCGTGTAGGTCTCGCTGAAGGTCTCGCCGCGCAGCGCGGGGGCGGTGTTGCCGAGGAAGCGCTCGCCGATGCGGCGCGGGTCGGGGTGGGTCCAGCGCCTCCCGTCCGGGGTCATGATCGTCACGAAGTCGACCCCCGAGTCGGTCCGCACCCGCTCCGCGTAGGGCTGGAGCGCGGTGGAGGGGTCGACCCCGTGCGCGGCGGCGCCGACGGCCTCCTGCACGGACGGCGAGTCGGCGACGGCCCGGGCCACGGCCCCGGCCTGCCGCCGGGCGGCGTCCTCGGCCTGGCCCCGGGCGGCGGCGTAGGCGAAGACGGCACATCCGGCGACGACGACGGCGACCAGCAGGACCTGCATGGCGAACAGCTGGCCGGCGAGGCTCCGGGGCGGTCGGGGGAAGCGGAACATGGCGCTCAGTGTGCACCCGGCCGTGAACTCAATGAACGCAAGGGTGACCGGGGTCACATGCTGGGCGATGGTCTCCCGGAACGCATTCACCACCAGGAGGCGACGTGGCCGCCAGACGCGACAAGACGCACTATCTCTACATCGCGGTGATCGCCGCGGTGCTCCTCGGCATCGCCGTCGGCTTCGCCGCACCCGGCGTGGCCGTGGAGCTCAAGCCGCTGGGCACCGGCTTCGTGAACCTCATCAAGATGATGATCTCGCCCGTGATCTTCTGCACGATCGTGTTGGGCATCGGATCGGTGCGCAAGGCCGCCAAGGTGGGGGCCGTGGGCGGACTCGCCCTCGGCTACTTCATGGTCATGTCCACGGTCGCACTGGCCATCGGGCTGCTCGTGGGCAACCTGCTGGAGCCGGGCAGCGGTCTGCACCTGACCGAGGCGGTGCGCAGCGCCGGCGAGGCCCAGGCCAAGGCGGGCGGGGCGGAAAGCACCCCGGAGTTCCTGCTCGGGATCATCCCGACCACCCTGGTCTCGGCCTTCACCGGGGGCGAGGTGCTCCAGACGCTGCTGGTGGCCCTGCTCTGCGGGTTCGCGCTCCAGGCCATGGGAACGGCCGGCGAGCCGCTCCTGCGCGGCATCGGCCACGTACAGAAGCTGGTCTTCCGCATCCTCGCCATGATCATGTGGGTGGCTCCGGTGGGTGCCTTCGGCGCCATCGCCGCGGTGGTCGGAGCCACGGGCATCGACGCGCTGAAGTCCTTGGCCGTCATCATGATCGGCTTCTACCTGACCTGCGTGCTCTTCGTCTTCGTCGTCCTGGGCACCCTGCTCAGGGTCTGTACGGGCATCAGCGTCTTCGCGCTCCTGCGCTACCTGGGCCGGGAGTTCCTCCTGATCCTCTCCACCTCCTCCTCCGAGTCGGCCCTGCCGCGACTGATCGCCAAGATGGAACACCTCGGCGTGTCCCGACCGGTCACCGGCATCACCGTGCCGACCGGGTACTCCTTCAACCTGGACGGCACCGCGATCTACCTGACGATGTCGTCGCTGTTCGTGGCCGAGGCCATGGGCAAGCCGCTCGCGCTGGGCGAGCAGATCTCCCTGCTGCTCTTCATGATCGTGGCCTCCAAGGGAGCCGCCGGGGTCACCGGGGCGGGCCTGGCCACGCTCGCGGGCGGGCTCCAGTCGCACCGGCCGGAACTGGTCGACGGAGTGGGGCTCATCGTCGGGATCGACCGCTTCATGAGCGAGGCGCGGGCGCTGACGAACTTCGCGGGCAACGCCATCGCCACCGTCCTGATCGGGACGTGGACGAAGGAGTTCGACCGCGAGCGCGCCACCGAGGTCCTCGCGGGCCGGGCCCCCTTCGACGAGTCCACGCTCGTGGACGACCACGCCGCGGAGCCGGGCGCGCCGCAAACCCCCCTGCCCGCGCCGTCGTCCGACCACCCGGACACATCCGCCGACGGCTCCCGGGCCGCCACCAAGGACGGCGTACCGGCGTAGCCGCCGCGCCTCCGGGTCGGGATTCGTGCCGCGACGACCGGTACGTCCGGTACGAATCCACCGAAGTCGGCCGGGCAGGGCTCGCCCCCACGGTGCCCCGCCCGGCCGACGCCGATTTTCAGCCATGGGCCTGCCAATTCTGCTGCGGTAAAAGGTACTTCCCTACGGGGCCGCGCGTCTGACATCTTGCGTCCACCAGTCGTTTCGTACGGCCCGGTAGGCGCCATCAGCGCCACCGGGTCATCGGAGGACGCATTGATACCCCACATATCCAGCCGACCTCGACGTACCCTGGCGCTGGCCACCGCACTCGGTGCGGCCCTCGTCTTCGGAGCCCCCGCCGCGTTCGCGGGCACCGACCCCGTCTCCCCCGCCCCGTCCGCCCCCGCAGCCATGGCCAAGTCCGCGGCGCCCGCTTCCCAGAGTGCGACCTGGGCCGCCGGCACCCGTGCCTACCTGGTGATCACCGCTCCCGGTGACAGCACGGCGGTGCGCAACGCCGTGACCGCCAACGGCGGCACGGTCTTCGCGAACTACGACGCCATCGGCGTCATCGTCGCCCACTCCGCCTCCGCTTCCTTCGCGGGCACCATGCGCGGCGTGAGCGGCGTCCAGCAGGTCGGCGCCACCCGTACGTCGGACGTACCGGCCGACGCCTACAACCCGGCGCTGCCCGCCAATCCGGCGCAGTCCAGCACCCCGGCGGGCGAGCCGGTCCGCGTCGACATGACGCAGATCAAGGCCGACCAGGCCTGGGCCGTGACCACCGGCTCCGCGACCGTCAAGGTCGGCATCCTGGACACCGGCGTGGACGACCAGCACCAGGATCTGGCGCCGAACTTCAACGCGGCGGACTCCGCGTCCTGCGCGTACGGCAAGGCCGACACCCGCACCGGCTCCTGGCGGGACGTGGGCACCCACGGCACCCACGTGGCCGGTACGGTCGCCGCCGCCAAGAACGGCAAGGGCGTCATCGGTGTCGCCCCGGGCGTGAAGATCTCCTCGGTGCGCATCGCGGAGCCGGGCACCTCGCTCTTCTTCGCCGAGAACACCGTCTGCGGCTTCATGTGGGCCGGTGACCACGGCTTCAAGGTCACCAACAACAGCTACTACACCGACCCGTGGCAGTTCAACTGCCCGGACAACGCCGACCAGGCCGCCATCATCGAGGGCGTCAGGCGCGCCCAGGAGTACGCGGAGAGCAAGGGCTCGCTCCAGGTCGCCGCGGCCGGAAACAGCAACCTGGACCTGGCCAACAAGACGACCGACACCGAGAGCCCGAACGACTCGACGCCGGTCACCCGCACCATCACCAACGCCTGCCTGGACATCCCGACCGAGCTCCCGGGCGTGGTCACGGTCTCGGCGATGGGCACCACCGCCAAGGCCTCGTACTCCAACTACGGCCTGAACGTGGTCGACGTGACGGCTCCCGGCGGCGACGCCACCGGCATCTACAGCACCCTGCCGGGCGGCAAGTACGGCAGCATGAGCGGCACCTCGATGGCCTCCCCGCACGTCGCCGGAGTCGCGGCGCTGCTGGCGAGCACCAACCCGGGCATCACACCGGCGCAGCTGCGCGACAAGCTGGCCACCCAGGCCAACGACGTCGCCTGCCCGTCGGACAGCCGCTGCAAGGGCACCACCGCCAAGAACGGCTTCTTCGGCGAGGGTCAGGTCGACGCCCTGAAGGCGGTCGGGTCCACCCCGCCGCCCGGCAAGTACTTCGAGAACACGGCCGACGTCGCCATCGGTGACAACACCACGGTCGAGAGCTCCATCGCGGTCAGCGGGGTGACCGGCAACGCGCCGGCCGCCCTCAAGGTCGGCGTGAACATCGCCCACACCTACATCGGTGACCTGAAGGTGGACCTGATCGCGCCCGACGGCTCGGTCTACACCGTCCACAACCGCGCCGGTGGCAGCACCGACAACATAAATCAGACCTACACCGTCAACGCCTCCTCCGAGGTCGCGAACGGCACCTGGAAGCTGCGCGTCAACGACAACGCCGGTGGCGACACCGGCAGGATCGACGCCTGGAACCTGACCTTCTAGCAGGTCCGGGGGCCGGGGAACCGTGGGGGCCCAGGGCTCAACACGTCCTCCGGCCAGTCGAGGACGACGTCGCGGTGTTGCTGCGGGGCCATCGGGGAGCAGTGCCACTGCGCCCCGGTGGCCCACGTCATTTTCACGTGGGCGCGCCCCGGCCGCGCAGCGGGTCGTACATCTGCCGCGGCCGCCCCGGACGGAACGGCGTCGAAACCGAGCCAGGGGCTGACGCAGCCCGACTGCCCCGCCCCGGCTCCGGCCCCGCCCCGGACCGGGGCGAGGTGCGCGCCGGGCTCAGCGCCGCCGGGTGCGCAGGACGCAGTCGCCGCAGAAGCCGCCGCCCGGGACCTGATAGTAGAGGCAGCAGCTGCGCCGGACGAACGCCACGCCGAGGCCCTCCTCGTGGATGAAGGTGCCGCTGCCGGCCAGCGGGCCGCCGTCGGCGAGCAGGGCGCCGGCCAGGTCGACGGCGGGGCCGCCCTCGACCCGGTCGAGCAGCACGCGCAGGGCTCCGACGAGTCCGGACGCCGCGTTGCCGCGAAGGACCTTCGCCGACACCCCGAACCGCTCGCGCAGCGGGGTCTCCAGGAGGTCCAGGTTGCCGAGGACGGTCTCCCCCAGCGCGTCGGCGGGCAGTTCGCCCGGCTCGGGGAGCCACAGTTCCATCGAACCCGCGTCGGGCAGCCGCCACCGGACCCGGTCGGCGGCCAGGTCCGGAAGCCGACCCGTCAGCGCGGCGCAGCCCAGGCCGATCGACCACAGCCGCGAGGCGATCCCGAACTGGGCTGTGGAGGCGGCCACCCGGTCGGGGCCGCTGCCGATCCTGCGGCCCACCTCGCCGACCCACGGGTCGAGGTGCTCCCCGTACAGCGCGGTGAGCGGTCGGAAGCCGGGTCCGGGCGGTTCCTTGCCGTACGGCACGGCGAAGAACGGCCCGACGGCGGCCAGTTCCCGCAGTGCGTCGTCCATGTTCATGCCCCGGATGATCTCAGGGCGGGCGGGGGCTCAGCCGGCCGGGGAGTGGGCCGCCACCTCGAAGTCGGACATGTCGAGGCCGCCCTCCTTCGTGTCGTCGTTGGCGAAGACGAAGGATTCGATCGGTACGTCCCGCTCCGCGCTGAGCTGGGCCACCAGCTCCTGGAGGACCACGGTCTCCAGGACGACGCGGACCGCGTCGGCGGTCCGCGGCAGGCGGACGGTGAAGAGGTTCTCGGCGATGTCGACGTCGGCCGTGGTGAGCAGGAGCGTGAGGTGGCCCGCGCCGGCCAGCGAGCGGGCGAGCTCGATCTCCCGGCCGTCGCCGTACACCAGGTGCAGGGTGTTGCCCGCCGATTCCATCTCGCCGTGCAGGTAGTTGCGGGTCGCGGAGGCCGCCGCGGTCATCCGGACCACCTCGCGCAGCAGCAGCGCGCCCTCCTCGGCCGAGGCCCGGGAGGCGCCTGCCGCCACTCCGTCGGAGGCGACGCAGCGGGCGCCGCGCCCGCGCAGTCCGGCGACGGCGGCGACGGCCTGCAGCCGGACCGCGGTGATCCGCTCCTCGATGTCGGCCCAGGGGTCGCCCTCCCGCCCGGCGAGGGCCCCGGCGATCAGGTCGAGGGCGACGACAGTACCGGTGTAGCCGATGGTCGAGGCGTAGGAGTCCGGCTCGTTGCCCAGGTCGACGGTGAGGTCGGCGAGTTCTCCGAGGGGGGACGGCACGACGTTGAGCAGGGCGGTCCTCACGATGCCCGGGGCGGCGCACTGGAACGCGGCCAGGGTCTCGGAACTGCGGCCGCCCTGGGAGACGGCGATGAGGCAGTCGGTGTCGAAGCCGCCGGTGCCGGTCTCGATCTCGCTGGACAGGACCCGCTGGGTCACCACCCCCGCCTCGCGCAGCTGCTGCACGGGGACGGCGAGGGCGGCGTACGAGGCTCCGATGCCGGTGAACAGGGGGCGGCGGGCGTTGCGCAGGGCGGCCAGCTCCGGGGACGCGAGCTGCGTGCGGACGCGGGCGGCGATCCGGGCGAGGGCGGCGCCCTGGGCGGCCTGGCCCTGGAGGAAGGTGATGCGGGATCCGGACATGGTGGCTCCTTGCGGGGCGGGGCGGGGGTGGCGGTGCGGGCGGAAGCGGCGGAGCTCAGGTGGTGGCGTCGTTCTTGGACGACCCGAGGCTGCTGGAGGACCCGGTGCTCCTGACGGGCTCGGCGCCCTCGACGGGCCCGGTGCTCCTGGCTGACTCGGAGCCCTCGACGGACTCGACGGACTCGGCGCCCTTGGCGGACTCGACGTCCGGATCGCGTTCGCGTCCCGGTGTCGGCAGGTCGAACCTGACGATGGCGAAGCGGAAGATCACGTAGTAGACGGCCGCGAAGGCGAGGCCGATGGGGATGAGCAGCAGCGGCTTGGTCGCGATGCCGAAGTTGACGACGTAGTCGATGGCCCCGGAGGAGAAGCCGAAGCCGTCGCGGATGCCCAGGGCGTAGCAGAGCGCCATGGAGACGCCGAAGAGGGCGGCGTGGATCGCGTAGAGGACGGGCGCCACGAACATGAAGGCGAACTCGATGGGTTCGGTGACTCCAAAGAGGATGAATTGCATTAGATGCAACACTCCTCGCGGCGCGCGTATGGCCGTTTGCCCAGGTCGCGAGCGCGTGGTCATGTCGGCGGCCGACGGGGTTGTGGTCGTTGACCTGCGCACTAGCAGCCAAACTCAACAATGATGCATCTGATACAACAGAGCTTGTGGTTACTCAGGCACCCGGGTCAGCGCGTCTCGTGCTGGCCCGCAACGTCATACATCTCGACCCGGCGCCGGCCGTCTTCGACGCGATGAAGGAGGGTTGGGCCCGGCAGCAGTCGGCCCGGTTCCTGAAGTCGAAGACGATCGACCCGCGGATTCGCCTGATCGAGCGGCTTGGCGAGTTCACCGGCCAGTACCCGTGGCAGTGGACGCCGGCCGAGGGTGAGGCGTTCATCGCGCACCTGCGAAGCGGCAACAAGCCGATCCAGATGTCGACGGCCCGGACCTACGAGGTCACGATCGAGTTGTTCATGGAGTACTTGCTCGACTCCCGCTACGGTTGGCCGGACGCCTGCCGGGAGCGGTTCGGCGAGGTCCCGCAGCAGGTCTTCCACGAGGGCAACTCGGTTGTGCACACGGTCGAGTACGAGGGCGACCCTCGCCGGCGGCCGTTGACCTACGACGAGATCCAGGCCCTGTTCGATGCCGCAGATGCCCGGCCCGGCGAGGTCAAGAGGCAGGGCCGCAAGGGCGTCCTGACCGCCCTGCGGGACGCCGCGATGCTCAAGACGATCTACGCCTACGGCACGCGCCGCGCCGAATCCTCCAAGGTCGACCTGGTCGACCTCCGGCGTCACGGCAAGGCCCCGAAGTTCCGCGGCTACGGCAGCATGACGGTCCGCTTCGGCAAGTCCTCCAAGGGGGCGCCTCCCAAGCGCCGCATGGTGCTGATGGTCCCTGAGATGGATTGGGCGGTCGACGTCCTGGACGAGTGGATCACCGAGATACGCCCGCACTTCTCACCCGGGCGCCACCCGGCGCTCTGGATAACCGAGCGGGTCGGACGGCTCTCCCCGCGGTCGATCAACGAGGCATTCGTGACGGCCCGCGAGGCGGCCGGCCTCGACGAGGACCTCGACCTGCACTGCCTCCGGCACAGCTACATCACACATCTGACCGAATTCGGCTATCCGGCCCGGTTCGTCCAGGAGCAGGTCGGTCACTCCCATGCCTCGACCACGGCGATCTACATGGGGGTCTCGAACGAGTACCGCAACACCCTGCTGGAACGATCGATGAAGAGCCGACTGGGCGACGACTGGGACGTGATCTCGTGATCAAGAAGATGGGCTACCAATGGCAGCTCCGCCGGCTGATGGCCGAGCGCCAAATGTTCCAGACCTCCGACCTGGTCCCGCTGCTGGCCGAACGCGGCGTCACCCTGTCGCGTGAACAGGTCTATCGGCTGGTGACCCAGCCGCCGCAGCGCATGAGCATGGACACCCTTGTCGCGCTCTGCGACATCCTTCAGTGCACCCCCAACGACCTGATCAAGCCCGAGGTCGTCAACGTTCAGCTCCGCAAGACCGCCGACGGGGACGCCGGCCCGCTGCCGCTCACGCCTCGCCGCACCGTGATCCGCCGCCCCGGGCAGTCGTGAGCCGGGCCAAGATTCTCCGGCAGCGTGAGGCCGAGCAGGCCCGCGCCCGCCTGATCCATCACCTCCAGCAAGTGGTGGGCCCCACGCTCACGGCCGCGGACGCCCAGGCCGCCCTGGAGAAGGCCAAGGCATGGACCGGCCGGTCGGCACGGGCTTTGGACGACTACATCGCCGAGCACCCGGACGCGCTCACCGCGCCGTCGCCGCACTGCCCGCTCCAGGTGGTCCGGCTCCTCCGGCACTTCGACGCCACCGGGCACGGCGATGCCGTCACCCAGCCGGCTTGCGCACGCTGCAACCGCACCGACCGCCACCTTCCCCGGAACACCCCTGAGGGCCGTTGCTGCGACTGGTGCGTCGTCCGGACCGAGCTGCGGCCCTGCTCGCGCTGCGGCCAGGACGGCCACATCGTCACCCAGCGTGAGGAAGGCCCGATCTGTCGCCGCTGCTACCGCAAGGACCCGTTGTTCATGAAGGACTGCGCCGGCTGCGGCCGCACCCGCGCGCCCGCCGTCCGCCGCGAGGACGGCACCTTCTTCTGCGCGCCCTGCAACCCCGACAAACCGGTGCACGAGTGCATCCACTGCGGCAGGCTCCGGCCGGCGAACGCCATCACCAAGGACGGCCCGGTCTGCCCCAGCTGCTACATGTCCCCGCCCCGCCTCTGCGACGCCTGCGGGGACGTCAAGCCGATCAGCATCAGCAAGGCCGCCGACCAACCCGCGACCTGCGGTGATTGCTACCGCGGGCCCATGCGGACCTGCGTCGACTGCGGCGAGCTCCGCTACAGCTTCACCCGCCTGGACGGCGAGTTCCGCTGCAAATCGTGCCAGCCCCGCCGCTCGGCGCCCTGCGTCGACTGCGGGCAGATACGGGGAGTGAAGGCCAACTGGCCCGTCGGCCTGCTCTGCGACTCCTGCTACCAGCGCCGCCGACGCCACCCTGCCCCTTGCGCCCAGTGCGCAACGCTCCGCGCGCTCGTCGGACGGACCGCCGACGGCAAGGACATCTGCGGCCCGTGCTCCGGCACCGACATCGACTACGCCTGCCGTCGCTGCGGCTACCCCGGCGCCATCCACGCCGACGGCGCCTGCGCACGCTGCGTTGCCCAGGCACGGATTCACGACCTCCTCAGCGGCGAGGACGGCAGCGTCCGCCCCCAACTCCAACCGCTCGCCGAACAGCTCGGAGCCGCCAACCACCCCTGGTCCGTCCTCCTCTGGATGCGCCGCAGCACCTCGGCCCGCATGCTGGCCGACCTCGCCGCCCAGGACCAGGAGATCAACCACGAACTCCTCGACACCCTCCCCCAGAACTGGGACACCCTCTACGTTCGGGAACTCCTGGTCGCCGCCGGCGCCCTGCCCAAACGGCACGAGCAGTTCGCCCGCATACAGCTCTGGCTCAAGAACACGCTCGCCGACCTTCCCCCGCACCACGCCCACGTCATCCGCCCGTTCGCAGAGTGGGGCGTCCTTCGCGCCGCCCGGCGCCGGGCCGACAAGGACCGCTACACCATCGGCTCCGCCAGATCCGACCAGCGAAACATCCGCGCCGCGATCCGGTTCATGACCTGGCTCGACCGCAACTCGATCACGCTCACCGACCTAGGCCAGGAGCACCTCGACCTCTGGCTGACCACCCACACCCCAGCGAGCCGGGACACCGCGGCCTTCATCCGCTGGACCGTCGCCCGCCGCCTGACCACCAAGCTCACCGTCCCCAGCAGGAAGTTCACCCAGCCGTCCCGGTTCCTCCCCGGCGACGAACTCGACCAGCAACTCCGCCGCTGCCTCAACGAAGACGAACTACCCCTCGAAGCGCGCATCATCGGCGCCCTGACCGCCCTCTACGCCCTACCCGCCACCCGCATCGTCCAGCTCACGACCGACCGCTTCAGCAGGGACGGCGGCGACGCCTACCTGACGATCCACCAGCACCCCGTCCTCCTCCCACCGAAGCTCGCCGTCCTCATCGAACGACAGATCACCGCCCCGGCCCTTCACACCTCAGTGCTCCAGAAGTCCCACACCGGGACACCCGGCTACCTCTTCCCCGGGCAACCGCCCAGCCGCCCCCGCAACCCCAAGACCGTCAACGACTACATGCGCAAGCACGGCCTGCCGGGCATCAGCGCCCGCAACACCGCCATGATCGAAATGATCACCGACCTCCCCCCGATCGTCGTCAGCGACCTCTTCGGCATCCACCCCCACACCGCCCACGCCTGGGCCCAGTACGCCCAGAACAGCTGGGCCGAATACCTCGAAGCCATCCCGGAGGCCGAATAGCGCAGGGTCGAAACACCGCCTCTTCACCAGTCGGTGACGAAGGACGTCAGGGCGACGGAGATCATCATGCCCTTGACCATGGTGCGGTTCTCGGGGCGCGCCGTGTGCGCGATGGCCATGGCGGCGGCGGGGAGCGCGAACATGTAGATCGGGAAACCGCCGGTCATGAACTGGCCCGCGGTCGGGTCTCCGGCGAGGAAGCGGTGGATGTCCCCGTGGACCTCGGCGCCGGTGGTCGGGTTGACGAAGGTGCCGGCCTCGAACCAGGGGAAGAACGAGAAGAAGTGGTGCATCCCGATGGGGATGAGGGCGCGGACGACGAGGCCGAAGATGCCGGCGCCCCAGGCGCCGGTGCCGACCAGCCACTCACCGAAGTGGAAGAACCAGTTGCCGACGGTCGGCCAGACCACTCCGAATACCACTCCCGTGCCGACGCCCGCGAAGGCGCTCAGGATGGGGACCAGTCGTCGGCCGCCGAAGAAGCCGAGCCAGTCGGGCAGCTTGGTGCGGCTGAAGCGCTGGTAGAGGAGGGCCGCGATGAGGCCCATCACGATGCCGCCGAGAACCTTGGCGTCGAGGGGCTCGCCGTCGGCGCCGTTGGGGAAGGCGGGGCTGGCCAGTACGGCCTTGAAGACCAGGTATCCGACCACCGCCGAGAGGGCGGTGGAGCCGTCGGCCTTCTTCGCGAACCCGATGGCCACGCCGACCGCGAAGAGCAGCGGCAGGTTGGCGAACACCGCGTCTCCGGCGGCGGCCAGCACCATGGCGAGCTTCCGCACGATCAGCGGGAAGCTCTCGCTGCCCAGCAGGTCGTCGCCGCCGAGCCGGGTCAGCAGGGCGGCGGCCGGCAGCGTGGCCACGGGCAGCATCAGGCTGCGGCCGATGCGCTGCATGACCGGCATGATCCGGGCCGGCTTCTTGCCGGTGGCCGGTGGGGCGGCCGGAACGGTGGCCGTACTCATCGCGGAACTCCTCGTCGAGCGGATGAAGGGGACGATCCCGAAGGTAGTGAGTGGTTTGTAAGTGGTCAATAGTGGTCTGGTCTGGTCTGCCAAGGAACGGCGAATCACCTCCCAAGGTCCCCGACCCCTCGGGACTTCGGTCCCAGACCAACTGGTAGCAAGTGGTATTCTCACGGTCATGACCGACGACGCCGCTGCCGCCACCGATCCCGCCCGTGGGGCCGATCCCCTCTGGGCCCGGGCCGCCGACCGGATCCGCGAGGAGATCGCCCGGCGCGGCCTTTCCGAGGGCAGCAAACTGCCGCCCGAGCGCGAGCTCTGCACCCGACTGGACGTCTCCCGCGTCACCCTGCGCCGGGCACTGGCCCACCTGGTGGAACTGGGCCTGGTCACCTCCTCGCACGGACGCGGGTGGTTCGTCGCCGCCCGCTCGGCGCCCGCTCCCGCCCGCGACTGGCCCAAGGACCTGGAGTCCTTCACCGCCACCGCCCGCCGCAAGCACATGCGCCCCGGCTCGATCGTGCTGCGCCACGACGTCGTCGCCGCGTCCCTGGACGACGCCGAGCGGCTCGGCGTACCGGCCGGGACACCCCTGATGCGCCTGGAGCGCGTCCGGCTCCTCAACGACGTCCGGATCGCCCTCGACCGGACCCTGCTCGTCGCCGACCTGGCGCCCGACCTGACCGGGACGGACTTCACGACGGCGTCCCTGTTCGAGGAGCTGCGGCGGTGGGGCGTCCAGCCGGAGCGCGCCGAGGCCACCATCGAGGCGCGCACCGCCGACGAACCGCTCTCCGGGCACCTCGCGATCGCACCGGGCGCGCCCGTCCTGGTCCTGGACCAGACCGTGTACACGCGTGACCAGCGGCCGTTGTTGCTGTCGACGGTGGAGTACAGCGGGGACCGCTACCGGCTGCGCACCACCCTCCAGACAGACTGACACGGCACGCCGGTGCGCCCGGGCGCCATTGGGCACCCGGGCGCACGCCGAAAGGCCCTGATCCGCGGGCGCGCGCCCGCGGGGAGGGCCGGGGCGGCCCGCGGCCGACCGCTCATCGGGTGGCGAGGAACTCCAGCAGCGCGCGGTTGACGGCGTCGGGCCGCTCCACACCCGGCAGGTGGCCCGCCCGCTCGATCACGGTGAGCCGGGCGTGCGGGGCGAGCTCGCGCATCCCCTCGGCCTCCGCGACCGGGGTGTAGACGTCGTCGGCGCCGACCAGCAGGAGACAGGGGACCGTGGCGGGCAGCGCCCGCAGCACGGGCCGGTAGTCGGGCCGCTCGGCCCGCCCGCGCAGCGCGGCCGCCGCACCCTCCGGATCGGTGGCGCACATCATGGCCCTCACCCGCGCGGCCGCCTCGGGCAGGCCGATCACGTTGTAAGGCGCCAGCATCTTGTCCATGACCTCGTTCGCATACGGCTCCATGCCCTCCGCGAGGAGCCGCTCGGCCATCTCCAGACGGACCTTCCTGCCATCCTCGGTCTCGGGGGCGGGGGAGGTGTCGCAGAGCACGAGGGCCCGTACCAGACCCGGGTGGCGCAACCTGACCTCCAGCGCGATCTGCCCACCCATGGACACACCGCCGACGACCGCCTGTTCGATGCCCAGGCGGTCGAGCAGCGCGGCGAGGTCGTCCGCGAACCCGGCGAGCAGGATCTTGCCGGGGCGGACCGGACTTTCCCCGTATCCCCGCAGGTCAGGCATGATCACTCGGTAGCCGGCGGCGGTCAGCGCCGCCGCTTGAGGGGCCCACATCGACCGGTTGAACGGGTGTCCGTGGATCAGGATCACGGGCTCTCCGTCGCGGGGACCCAAGTCGTCGAAAATCAGTGTCGCGTCGTTGCCGAATTGGGGGTTCATGAGAGGACTTTAAGGGGCTACATTGAGCCACTCGCGTTCACCTGACAGCCCGTTGCCTTTCACTCGCGTTTTGCGCGGGGGGTGACGTCAGGAGCGCAGACTGTGCAACCACCCCACCGCCCAGAAGGACCGAAGGCTCCGTGCCCGTACCCGTACTCCTCGCCGGCCGCTCCGCGCGGCTGGAGCCCCTCGCCCCCCACCACACCGAGGCCCTGGCCCTGGCCGGGGCCGAGGATCGTACGACTTACGCCTTCACTCCCGTGCCGCACGGGTTGCAGGCGTCCCACGAGTACATCGAACGCGCGCTCGCCGATCAGGCGGCGGGTCGATCGCTGGCGTTTGCCGTGGTCAGAGCCACAGATGGGCGGGTCGTCGGTTCGACCCGCTTCCTCGAACTCGACTACTGGCAAGGTCCGCTGGTGTGGCCCGCCGTCCCGGGGGTTCCCTTCGGTGATCCGACGACCGCCGTCCCCGACGCGGCCGAGATCGGGAACACCTGGTTGTCCCCGAGCGCCCAGGGAACCGGGATCAACACCGAGGCGAAGCTGCTCATGCTCCGACACGCCTTCGAGACGTGGGGCGTGCGGCGGATCTCGCTCCGGGCCGACGCCCGCAACGGCCGCTCGCGCGCCGCGATGGAACGTCTCGGCTTCACCTGCGAAGGGGTCCGCCGGGCCCACTCGCGGGGACTGGACGGCGCGGTGCGCAGTACGGCCTTCTACTCGGTGCTCGACGAGGAGTGGCCCACCGTCCGGTCGGTCATCGAACTGCGGATCTCGGGCGCCGCGCCCCGCAAACGGCGCCGCAAGACGCTGATCCCGGCGTAACGGTCCTGCCGCACTCCGCGATCCGGCCCCTCCGCCCACGTCCGACCCAGTGACCCCGTCGTCCCCGGCCCCCGTGCCGGCGGACGGCGGGGTCGTTGGCAATGGCCTCCCCTTCGGAATGCCAAGAGAAGGGAAAATGCGGAACCCCGGGGATCTTTCGTTCATCATTCGAACGGAAGCGTCCACCCCCCGACGGGGCCAGCAACAGCCGGAGAGCCACCGCACATGTCGTACTCACCCGACGGGCCGCACCAGCCGCCGTACCGGCCGCAGGGGCAGCCGTCACAGCCGCCGCAGCCGCCCTACGGTCAGCCCCAGTACGCCCGGCAACCGCAGGCCCGGCCTCCCCACGACCAGCCCCGGCAGCCGTACGGCCAACAGGGCTACGGACAGCAGGGCTACGGACCGCAGGGCCACGGACCGCAGGACGGGTACCAGGGGTACGGGGGGTACGAGCCGCCGTACGAGGAGGAGCCGCCCCGCCGCACATCGCGGGTCAGGCGTTGGGTGATAGCGGGCACCACCGTGCTGGCCCTCGCGGGCATCGCGGCGCTCGTGATGAACCACTTCGAGATACCACCGTTCACCGACAAGGGCAAGGCCGTGTCCTTCGGCGGCCCGACCGGCAAGGGCGGCGCGAAGGCGGCCGCGAACTCGAAGATGTCGATGCCCACCGGTCCCGCGGCGGACTTCAAGAACTCGATGACCCTGGGCGACGGCACGCACGTCGCGGTCACCACGGTGACCGGCAAGAAGTCCGGGTTCACGGGCAAGGTCTGGGTGTGGGCGCCCAAGGAGTACGACGACCCGAAGTTCGCGAAGAGCGGCTTCCCCGTCATGATCGCCCTGCCCGGTGGCGCGGGCTACCCCAGCAACTACTGGATGGGCACCGACCTCGGCCTCCAGACCAGCATCAGCAAGTGGTACTCCGAGGGCAAGAGCAAGCCCTTCATCCTGGCCATGCCGGTCCTGAACCCGGGACCGGACGACAAGGGCGTCTACTGGGACGGCTCCGACATCCCCGGCCAGCCCAAGATGGGCACCTGGCTGACCGAGGACGTCCCGGACCTCATGCGGGAGAACTTCCGCACGGTGAAGTCCCGTGACGGATGGGCCTTCATGGGCTCCTCCACCGGCGGGTTCGCGGGCCTCAAGGCCGTCCTCAAGCACCCCGACAAGTTCAAGGCCGTGATCGCCTCCGGACCGGACGTCGTCCCGGACTCCTCCCTGTGGAAGGGCCACGACAAGGAGAAGGCCGAGAACAACCCCGAGCTGCTCGCCAAACAGCTCATCGACAAGAAGGGCCCGGAGGTCTACCTGGCCTTCCAGGTCGGGGACAGCGAGAACAACAAGAAGACACTGCCCGACGTGCAGAAGTTCGTCGCCACCTACGGCAAGGGCCCCATCCACACCAGCCTGAAGGTCATACCCGGCGGCAAGCACAACGCCAAGACCTACGTGCCCAACATGGGCGAGGGCCCGATCCAGTTCATCAGCCAGGTTATGGAGGGCCCGGTCGAGTAGCAGGCGCCCGGTCGGGTGGCCGGCGCCCGGTCGGGTGGCCGGCGCCCGGTCGCCGGCGTCCCGCCCGGCCGTCGCGGGCCGAGTCCTACGGGGTGAGCACGGCTCCGGCGTCCGGTCCCACGCCCCGTTCCTCCCGCTCCGGCCCGCCGAACCCCTTCGGCGGGCCGGCGCCGTCCCAGGGCTCCCAGCCGGGCTCCCCCGAGACCGCGAAGCGCACCCAGGCCGCGTGCATCTCGTCGGCCAGCGCCTGCGGGGCGTCCGGCCCGGCCAGCCAGGAGGACTCCGGGGCCGCGAGCGTGTCGAACACGAAGCCCAGCTCCAGGGCGTGGCAGGCCCCGAGGCCGGGCACACCGCTGCTCCAGCGGAACTCGTAGAGGTGGCTCGGCGCCCGCCGCGGGGCCGCTGCGAGCCGTCGCAGGGGGTCGCGCAGGATCCGGTCGGTGAGCAGTTGCCCGGCGAGGTCGGCCGGTCCGGCCCCGGGATGCGCGGCGCGCAGCGCCCGGACGGCGGCCCGGTCCTTGCCGCTGCGGACGCGCGCCAGGGACACGGCCGGGGGACCGAGCCGGTCCAGCAGCCGCATGCCCCCGGTGGGGGCGAGCCAGAGCCGGTGCTCCTGCGCGGTCCAGCCCAGCATCAGCGGTACGTCCGAGGCGGTGGCGGCCTCCAGCGGGTCGGTGGGGATCGTGTCCGGGTCGGTGACCAGGCCGAAGGCGGGGCCGCCGAGCACGGGTGAGGAACGGCGCAGCACCGCCGCCTGGGCGGCGAGCAGGGCGGGTGTCCCGGCCGCCGCGAACGCGGTGGCGGTGGCGGGCACCTTGAGCAGGGACGCCATCCGGCGCACCATCGCCCGCACCTTCTCGCGGGGCGTCGCCTCGGGGGCGCCGCTCTGCAGGACGGCCCGGGTGAAGAGGCCGGACGCCCGGGGGGCTCCGAGCAGGGCGCCGATGCTGATCGCTCCGGCGGACTCGCCAAAGAGGGTGACCCGGGTCGGGTCGCCGCCGAACGCCTCGATGTTGTCCCGGACCCACTCCAGGGCGGCGATCTGGTCGAGGAGGCCGCGGTTGGCGGGGGCGTCGGGGAAGAGGCCGTAGCCGAGGACGCCGAGCCGGAAGTTGATCGAGACCAGAACCACCCCGTCACGGGCGAACGCCGAGCCGTCGTAGACGGGGACGGCGGAGGAGCCCCGGCTGTGGGCGCCTCCGTGGATCCACACCATGACCGGCAGCCCGGCCCCGGGGGTGGGGTCGGGGGTCCACACGTTGAGGTTCAGGCAGTCCTCGCCCGGGATCTCCGGGTCGGGGAGCAGCGCCGCGAACTTCGGCGGGTAGGGGACCTTGGGGGCGGTGGGCCCGAACGCGCCCGCGTCCCGTACGCCGTCCCAGCGCGCCGGGGGCACGGGCGCGGCGAAGCCGAGGGCGCCGACCGGCGGGGCGGCGTAGGGGATGCCGCGGAAGACCGCGGTCCCGCCGGCCTCGCGGCGGCCCTCGACGACGCCCTGTCCGGTGACGGCCCGGGGCCGGTCTCCGCCCGTTGCGCTCATGCGTCCCTCCCGCTGTCCGTCGTGCGTGCCGTGTCCCCGGGGCCTGTCGGGCGGGGGCTCCGTTCGTCGGCCGTCCGTCCCGTCGTGGACCGTCGCGGGGCGGCGGCCGTTCTCCTGCTCACGTCACACCTTGCGGCACGGTCGCACAGCCGTCCAACGGGTGACAAGGCGTGACCCCGGCGGGGCCCCGCCTGGTTGACCGGCCATGCGAGCGATTCTCGGGCCCCGCGCCCTCAACGGTCTCCTTCCCCTCCTGCTGCTGGCCGCGGCGGGTGCGGCCGGTCCCGCCCTGGCGGCCGGTCCCGACTTCCAGTACGTGGGCCAGGACGATCAGGTCCACGGCCTGACCTCGCCGAAGGGCTGCGTGGAGGCGGAGGGCGGTGGTTCCCGGGCCGTCACGAACCGGACGCGGGGCACCGCCACCCTCTACCGCGAGCCCGGCTGCAAGGGCGCCGCGGTGGCGGAACTGAGGCCGGGAACGGTCACTCAGGTGCGTCCGTACTTCGCTTCCGCCCGTTTCACGGTCACCGGGTAGGCCCTGCGGCCGTGACCACTCGGCGGTCCCTGCGTTGTATGCCATGTCAAATGCCGCAGCTTTTGCGGCGCCCCACGTTTCACGAGGAGATCTTGATGTCGCGTATCGCGAAGGCATTCGCCATCACCGCCGTCACCGGTAGCGCCGTGGTCGCCGGTGCGGGTCTGGCCGTCGCCGATGCCGGAGCGCAGGGTGCGGCGGTCGGCTCCCCCGGTGTTCTGTCGGGCAACCTGCTCCAGGTTCCGGTTCACGTCCCGGTCAACGTCTGCGGCAACACCGTGAACGTGATCGCCCTGCTGAACCCGGCGTTCGGCAACACCTGCGTCAACGCCTCGGGTGGCGGCGAGCACCACAGCGAGCACCACACCGAGGGCTACGGCGGCTGATCGCGCCCCACTGGTGAGGGCCCCCGGCTTACGGCCGGGGGCCCTTCGCGTGTGCGGCGTCCGGCCCCCGAGCGGGGTCATTCGTAGCGGTAGGTGCCCTGGTGGCCGAGCATCTCGCGCGGGGTGACGTCCCAGGGGGGCATCGGCTCGTCGAGGGCGATGACCCGGCCGCGCTGGAGATCGCCGTAGCCAAGGGGGGCGGCGGGCAGGTATCCGGAGCGGGGGTGCTTCTGCTGCCAGCGGTCCCAGATCAGGTCGACGAAGGCGTGGTGCAGCCAGAAGGCCGGGTCGTTGGGGGCCGTCCCGCCGGTCATGTGCCCGCCGATCCACTGGTGGACCTT
Source organism: Streptomyces sp. NPDC057939 (assembly GCF_042887545.1). NCBI lineage: Bacteria > Bacillati > Actinomycetota > Actinomycetes > Kitasatosporales > Streptomycetaceae > Streptomyces > Streptomyces sp. NPDC057939. The sequence continues at coordinate 23,176 of NZ_JBHVPG010000018.1, read as the reverse complement.
GTTGTGGTTGCGCCAGCGCTCGCTCTTCGGGGCCGCCCACCCCTCCAGCTTGTTGCGGAAGCCGCCGGCGGTGGCCGTGGAGTCCCACGGCGAGGTGTCGTAGGCGGGGTCGTCGAGGGCCCACTGGAGTTCGGCCGCCGTCGGCAGGGTGATCGGGTTCCCGGGCCGGCCGAGGTTGCGGGTGAGGAAGCGGGCCTCGGTGACGCCGACGGTGACCGTCCAGTTGCCCCGGTCGTAGGCGAAGGGGCCCGTCATGACCCGGCGGTCGCTCTCCCGGCCGGTCCCGCCGAGGAAGTCGTCCGCCCAGAGGGAGGAGACGGGGCTGGTGTCGGTCGTCCAGTCCCAGTACGGGACGGAGACCCCCGGATCGACGGTCCGCAGCTGCTGTTCGAACTCCAGCAGGTAGCGCCGGTGCCAGGGGAAGAACGACGGAGACATGTGGCCCACGCGGAGCTTGCGGTCCCGGTCCGGGACGAAGTACTTGTCGTGGGTGCGGACGAACGCGTCATAGGTGCCGTTGCGCTTGAGTTCCAGCACGGCCGCCGTGAAGCGCTTCTTCTGCGCGCTGGTCAGGTTCTTCTGGTTCTGCCGGGTGTACAAGGGGCTCCTCCCGATTCCCGATTCCCGTCCCTCAGCCGTGGTGCGGGGCCGCGAGGGCCAGTTGGGTCGTGCCGAGTTCGTCGACGGCCGCGCGGGCCAGCTCCATCGGGGTCCCGTAGGACTGGAAGTGGTTGATCCCGCTCAGGTAGCTGCCGTCGGCGCGGCGCATGACGTGCAGGGGACGGCCGTCGATGCGGACCGCCGCGGACACCGGGTCGACCGCGATGTGCCTGCCGCGGTACGTCTCCTCGGCGAGGGGGGCCGGGGTCAGCGTCTGGCGGGGGCGCCGGGCCCGCAGCACGGGAGCCACGGCAGCGGCCGTCCCGGCGACCACGGCCGCGGTGAAGGCCGTACGGAGGAACGCGCGACGGGTGGGCGGTGCGGCGCCGGGGCTTGCGTACATACGGTCTCCCTCGCTCGGTGGTCCGCGTTACGGGGTCTAACGCGGAGCGGCGGGCGAGGTCACCTCTCCGGGTCGTCGTCCTTCGGGTGCTTGTAGAAGAGGGTGGTGGGGCGCAGTCGGCCCTCGGGGTCGGTGGCGTAGTCCGGGATGGTGCCCGCCTCGGTCCAGCCGGCGGAGCGGTAGACCCGCTCGGCGCCGCTGCCCGTCTCGGTGTCGAGGAACAACAGGACGACGCCGGCGCGGGCCGCCTGCGCCTCGGCCTCGGCGAGCAGTGCCCGGGCCGTGCCGCGACCGCGGGCGGCCGGATGGACCATGAGCTTGCGCAGTTCGGCACGGTGGCGGCCGTTGGGCTTGGATTCGCGGTACCAGGCGACGGTGCCGTCGAGGCCGCCGTCCGCGCCGCGGGAGACCCACAGGGCGAGGGAGCCGTCCTCGACGGAGGGCGCCAGGGAGTCCCACCAGTCGACGGCGCCCGCGTGGTCGAGGCCGGAGAGGAATCCGAGGGAGGCGCCGCCCTCGACGACGTCGACGAGGAGCGCGGCGAGTTCGTCGCGGTGGGCGCGCAGGTCGGGGGCGGAGAGCCGGGTGATGGCGGCCGTCGTACGGTGCGTCATGCGGTGAGGATAGGGATCAGGCCCGGGTCCCTTGCAGGCGGGGCAGGTGGAGGTCCCGGAAGACGGCGGCCATCCGGAGCACGAAGACGAGGCAGGCGCCGGCCGTGATGCTCGCGCTGTCCGGGGCTCCGGCCTCGTGGAGGCCCAGGTACACGGCAGCGCCGGCCAGGGCCGCGGTCGCGTAGACCTCCTCGCGCAGCAGGAGCGGCGGGAGCTCCCCGCACAGCACGTCGCGGATCACCTCGCCCGTGACGCCGGTCAGGACGGCGAGGATGAGGACGGCGACGAGCGTGACGTGGGCGTCGACGGCGGCGCGGGCGCCGATGACGGTGACCACGGAGAGGCCGACGGCGTCGACCACCATGAGGGCGCGGTGCGGAAGGCTGCGGCGGCGCAGGTAGAGCATGGTGAACGCGGCGACCGAGGCGATCAGTACGAGCAGCAGCCAGTCCCGAGTCCAGTACAGCGGGTGCCGGTCCAGGATGAGGTCGCGCAGGGTGCCGCCGGACAGGGCGGCGGCGAAGGCGAGGACGAACCCGCCGAAGGGGTCCATGTTCGCGCGGTGGGCCGCGAGGACGCCGGAGGCGGCGAAGGCGGCGATGCCGAGGAGGTAGAGGGCGTGCAGCACGGCGCCTCCTTCGAGGTTCGGGGCGGGCTCCTGCGGATCCTCCGCCGGCCGGACGGACAACTCGTCGAGGCTGCCGTGCGCCGCCGACCGCCCGCATCGGCCGTTGTGCCACTCCCGCCCTCCTTCGAACGGCCGACCGGTGCCCACCGGCCGACCGCCGCGCCGTTCCGGTGCTCCGCCTCCACGGCCCGCACCCCCGGCAGGGTTCAGCCGAACCGTGTCGTGGCCGGTCCCGCCGTCGACCTCGCGTTGTCCGCCGGCGGGAACCCGGAGTCCGGGAACACGGCGTCCGGGAACACGGAGTCCGGGAGATCACCGGCAGGCGGATCGGCGACCGGGGACGGTGTGCGGGTGTGCGTCAGGGTGCGGAGCATGGCCGCGCCCGCCAGTACGGCGGCCAGGTGCACCGCGCAGGCGACGGCGGGATGCTCCGGCGGTATGAGGTCCGGGGGCCGAGCCACCGCCGCGTACAGGGTGAGCGGCAGCTTCCACGCGCTCCACGCGAAGAGCGAGCCGGAGCCGATCCAGCCGAGCACCAGGGGCAGTACGCGCGGCAGCCCGGCAGGACGGCTCCGCGCGAGCGTCCAGACGGCGGCCGACCCGGCGAACGCCCAGAAGGCGCCGATGGCACCGAGGACGTATCCGTCGGCGATCCGCCGGTCCGGGTGTGCGATGCCGATCGTCCCGCCGAGCGCCCAGTGGAGCCAGACCAGACCGACGAGCGCCCCGAGGACGGCTCCCCACGGCCGTGAGCTGCGCGGGCCGTCGCCGACGCGCCCGGAGAAGGCCGCCGGCCGGCGGCGCCGCAGATACGCGGGGACCGCGAGGGTCAGGCCCAGGCCCACCCCCAGGAAACCGGCCTGGAGGAGCAGCCCTTCCCAGTGCGGTACGCCAGGGTCGTCCCCGCCGGACCCACCACTGCCCGAACCGCCCGGACCGCCCGCGCCCCCACCCGCGTCCAGGAGCGTCGAGAGCACCCCGAACGGCAGGAGGGAGACGAGGAATCCCGACCCCACCCAGGCGCAGAAGGCGACGGGCGCCAGAGGTATCCGCATCCCCCAGGGCCGCACCAGCGCGAGGGACATGACGATCCCGATCGCGGCCATGACGACGGTGACGGTGTTGAGCACCACCCATTCGGCCAACCCGAGGCCCTGGCCGACGGGCAGCGCGCCCGCGAGGGCTCCGGCCACCCACACGACCTTGATCACCAGGTACGGCGCGAGCGCGAGTGCCGCCCCGTGCGCCGCGATCCGCCCGGCCCTGTCCCACCCGTCCATCGGGTCCCCCTCCTCCGGCAGTGATCCCACTCTCGGACACCACCGGGGAGGCCCACGACCCCCGCGCGGGGGATGCGTCTCCCCCACCCGGGGGAGACGCGCCCGCGGCCCGGCCTACGGAGCCGGGAGCTCCGCGAAGTCCGCGACGAGACCCCGGTGATGACCGGCCGTACCCAACGTCAGCGAATCGGCCTTGGCCCGCTTGAGGTAGAGGTGGGCCGGGTGCTCCCAGGTCATGCCGATGCCGCCGTGGAGTTGGACGCACTCCTCGGCCGCCCGGACGGCGACGCCCGAGCAGTGTGCCTGGGCCACGGCGACCATGAGGGGCGCGTCCGGGGCTCCGGTGGCGAGGGCGTCGGCGGCGGCCCTGGCCGCCGCGCGGGCGGAGGCCACGTCGAGCCACAGGCGGGCGAGGCGGTGCTTGAGGGCCTGGAAGGAGCCGACGGGCCGGTTGAACTGGTGCCGGCCGCGCACGTATCCGACGGTCTCGGTCAGGCACCACTCGGCGATTCCGAGCTGTTCGGAGGCGAGCAGCCCGGCTCCGCCGAGCAGGGCGCCGGCGACGGCCGCGCGGGCGGTGGCGGGGTCCGCGAGGAGGGTGCCCGGCGAGCCGTCGAGGGTCACGCCGGCGAGGGGACGGGTCAGGTCCAGCGGGACGGGCGCCGTGAGGTCGACGGAGGCCGCGGGGACGGCGTGGAGCCCGGTGTCGGCGATGACCAGCAGGACATCGGCGGCCACGGCGTCAGCGACGGAGGTGACCCTGCCCGTCAGCACCCCTCCCCCGGTGTCCCGGGCGGGCTCCGGCAACGGTGCTCCCGGGGCGAGGGTCAGCGGCAGGGCCGGTACGCAGACCTGCCGTCCGGAGGCGAGTTCCCCGAGCAGCGCGGCGACCTCGGGGGTCGAGGTGTCGCAGCCGAGCAGGATCTCCGTGGCGAGGACGGAACTCGTGAGGTACGGGAGGGGGGCGACGCGGCGCCCGAGTTCCTCCAGGACGACGGCGGCCTCCCGGTGGCTCGCGCCCTGGCCGCCGAGCTTCTCGGGGACGAGGAGTCCGGCGGCCCCGATCCCGGTGGCGAGGGTGCGCCACAGCTGCGGGTCGTGGGGCCGGCCGGTCTCGGCGCGGGCGAGGACGGTCGCCGCGTCGCACCGGTCGGCGAGCAGGTCCCGCACCGCGGAGCGGAGTTCCTCCTCGGTCTCGGAGTACAGCAGGTCGAAGGGGGCGCGCTCGGCCGTCATCGGGAGAGGTCCTTCCAGGCGAGGTCCTTGTCGTCGCGCGGCTCGGCGGGCAGGCCGAGGACGCGTTCGGCGACGATGTTGAGGAGGATTTCGCTGGTGCCGCCCTCGATGCTGTTGCCCTTGGCGCGGAGGTAGCGGTATCCGGCGTCGCGGCCGGTGAAGTCGACGGTTTCGGGGCGGCACATCGTCCAGTCCTCGTACAGCAGGCCCTCCTCGCCGAGGAGTTCCACCTCCAGGCCGCTGATCTCCTGGTTGAGGCGGGCGAAGGTGAGCTTCATGCCGCTGCCCTCGGGGCCGGGTTGTCCTGCGGAGAGCTGCTGGCGCAGTCGTTCGCCGGTGAGGCGGGCGACCTCGGCCTCGACCCACAGTTCGAGGAGCCGTTGGTGCAGGGCGTGGGTGCGCAGGGCGGGGCGTTCGCGCCAGGCCGCGGCGACGGGGGCGATCATGCCGCCTTCGCGGGGGATGCGCATGCCGCCGATGGAGACGCGTTCGTTCATCAGGGTGGTGCGGGCGACCGCCCAGCCGTCGCCGACGGCGCCGAGGCGGTGGGCGTCGGGGATGCGGACGCCGGTGAGGAAGACCTCGTTGAACTCGGCCTCGCCCGTGATCTGGCGCAGCGGCCGGACCTCGACGCCGGGGGCGTGCATGTCGCACAGGAAGTAGGTGATGCCGCGGTGCTTGGGCAGGGCGGGGTCGGTGCGGGCGATGAGGATGGCCCAGCGGGCGGTGTGGGCGCTTGAGGTCCACACCTTCTGCCCGTCGACGACCCACTCGCCGCGTTCCTCGTCGAGGACGGCTCGGGTGCCGAGCGCGGCGAGGTCGGAGCCGGCGCCGGGTTCGCTGAAGAGCTGGCACCAGACCTCCTCGCCGGTCCACAGGGGGCGCAGGAAGCGGGCCTTCTGCTCGTCGGTGCCGTAGGCGAGGATCGTGGGCGCGGCCATGCCGAGGCCGATGCCGATGCGTCGCGGTTCGTTGTCGGGGGCTCCGGCGGCTTCCAACGCGGCGTCCACGGCGGCTTGGAGGGCGCGGGGCGCGCCGAGGCCGCCGAGGCCCTCGGGGTAGTGCACCCAGGCGAGGCCCGCGTCGAAGCGGGCCCGCAGGAAGTCGGTCGGCGTGGTGGTGCCCGGCGGGTGGTCGGCGAGCAGGTCCCGGGTGCGGGCGGCGAGGTCGGCTGCGGTGACGGTCATCGGGTGCCTCCGTGGAGGGCCGGTACGACGACCAGCCGGCCGGTCGTGGTTCCGTCGGCGAGGCGCTGTACGGCGTCGGCGGCGTCGGCGAGCGGGACGCGTTCGCTGATCAGGGGTTTGATGGCGCCTTCGGCGGCGAGGCGGGTGAGTTCGCCGTGGCAGGCGAGGACGGCCGCGGGGTCCTTGGTCGCGTACAGGCCCCAGTGCAGGCCGAGGACGGCGTAGTTCTTGACGAGGGCGTGGTTGAGGGCGGGGGTGGGGACCGTGCCGCCGGCGAAGCCGACGATCACGATGCGGCCCTCGAAGGCCACGCACTTGGCGGAGGCGTTGTAGGCGTCGCCGCCGACGGGGTCGTAGACGACGTCGGCGCCGTGTCCGCCGGTGAACTCCTTGACCCGGGCGGCGATCCCGGCGGTGTCCTCGTCCGTGCGGTCGATGACGAGGTCGCAGCCGAGTTCCTCGGCGATGTGAGCCTTCGCCTTGCCGCCGACGACCCCGATGACGGTGGCCCCGGCGGCCTTGCCGAGTTGGACGGCGGCGCTGCCGACGCCGCCGGCCGCGGCGTGCACGAGGAGCGTCTCGCCGCTCCGGAGGCGGGCGCGGCGGTGGAGGCCGAACCAGCCTGTCTGGTAGCCGACGTGCAGGGCCGCCGCCTCGGCGTCGTCGAGGGTCTCGGGGGCCGGGAGCAGGCCCCGTGCGGGAGCGGTGACGTACTCGGCGAAGCCCCCGTGGGGCAGGCTCGGGTTGGCGATGACGCGGCGGCCGTCCTCGGTCTCGCCGCAGATCTCCACGCCGGGGGTGAAGGGCAGTGGGGGCCGGATCTGGTACTGCCCGCGGACCAGTAGCGCGTCGGGGAAGTTGATGTTGGCGGCGAGCACCTTGAGCCTCACCTCGCCCTCCCCGGGCACGGGTTCGGGAACCTCTTCGAGGCGCATGGCCTCGCGGGGCTCTCCGTGGGTGTGTACGCGCCATGCCTGCATCCGGGGCCTCCAGCCGCCGTCGAGGAACCATGCTCGGCGGCATACTAAGCGGTCGCTTGCACTCTTGGGAACCGGCTCGTCCACGGCGAAATCCGGACGGCCCCGCAACGGCGGGCATCCTTCCGGCCACCACCCGACGTCTCAACGAGCAGCATGTGACCCGTACGCGTCATGACATGGCGGGGTACGTCACCCGACCCGGGGGGATCCGATGAAGCGCATCACGGCAGCGGCGGGGGCCGCGGTAGCTCTGGCGGGGCTGATCACGGCGGCCGGTCCGGCCGCCGCGGCGCCGCCGCTCTGCAAGCCCGACGTCCTGCGCCTGGAGGCCCTGCCCGACGCGACCGCGAGCGGCCCCTTCGGCGACCGGGTGAACGCGCTGGGCGCCGGCAACCTGGCGGTCGGCGCCTCCGAGCAGCGGCCGGCGTACTGGCAGGGCACCCGCGTCCACGCGGTACCGCTGCCCGCCGGGTACACCACGGGCGAGGTCCGGTCCGTGAACGCCAAGGGGCTGATGGCCGGAACCCTGAAGCAGTCGAACAGCGACAACCGGGTGCTCTTCACCTACCAGAAGGGTGCGGCGGCCGTACGCGTCCTGAGCGCCCCGACCCCGTCCCCTCACGAGGGCAAGGCGTTCGTCAGCGACACGGGCCACGTGGCGGGCCTCGACGGCGCGGTCGCCAAGGAGTGGGTGAACGGGCGGCCCGTCCGCACCCTGGAACTCCCGCCGGGCACCGATTCCCGGACCAGGATCACCGAGGTCAACGGCATCAACAAGCGGGGGGACATCCTGGGCTCCGCGCTCCTGCACCACGAGACGCAGGAGGGATTCGTCCACCGCTCCTACCCCGTGGTGTGGCAGGCCGGCGGGGGGCCCGCGCAAGGACTGACGCCCGCGAGCGAGGGCGACTACTTCCGCATTACCGAACCGACGGGCATCGACAGCGCGGGCACGGTGGTGGGCCACGAATCGGAGGGATGGCGCGACGTCCGGCGCGACGTCGCCCACCTGTGGCAGGCCCCGTACGCGTCGGCCCCCACGGCGGCCCCCGACCTGCCCGGTCAGACCGAACTGCTGACGAGCGGGATCAGTCCGACCGGCCGGGTGATGGTGGGCACGGCCTATTCCTGGGAGGACCACTCCTACCCGAAGCCCACCCGGGCCGCCTTGTGGACCGGGAACGGACCGGTGAAGGCCCTCCCCACACCGACGGCCGGGGCGCACGGCGAGGCGACCGCGGTGTCGGGCGACGACCGGGTCGCCGGGGCCGAATGGTCGCCGACCGCGAGCGGGTTGTTCGTGTGGACGTGCGCGTCGCGGCAGGCGACCGTTCCCCAGCCATGAGGGTCCGGTCCCCGGACCCCCTCGACACCGGGCGGCGGATGACGACCGCGTCCGGGCCGTGACGGTCAGGGCGCTCCACTGCCTTCGCGTTCGGGGGGAGTTGGCCCTGACCCGGCGGGACGGCCGGGACCCGGCAGGTTCCGGATCCGGCCCGACCCGTCACGGGCATGGTGATCCGAGCCTTCGCACGCTATCGATGGGCGCATGGACACCCAGCCGCGCGGCCTGCCCGCGCCTCCCCCGCCCGGATCCGCCGCGCTGCCCCCCGGTACGTACGCGGGGCAGGTCGTCCTCGTGACGGGCGGCGGGTCGGGGCTGGGCAAGGCCATCGCCGCCGAGTTCGCCCGGCTCGGCGCCGACCTGGTCATCGCGGGCCGTCGCACCGAACAGTTGGCGGTGGCCTGCGGGGAACTTGCCGCCGTTCCCGGGGCGGGCCGGGTGACGGCCGCCGTCTGCGACATCCGCGACCCCGAACGGGTCGCGGACGTCTTCGACGCCTCCGAGGCGGCGCTCGGCCTCCCCGACGTACTGGTCAACAACGCCGCCGCCAACTTCCCCTGCCCGGCGGAGGACCTGTCCCCCAACGCGTGGCGGGCCGTCGTCGACACCACGCTGACGGGCACCTGGTTCATGACCCGCGAGTTCGGCCGCCGCCACCTGGCGGCGGGCACCCCCGGGTCGATCGTCAACATCGGCGCCTCGTACGCCTGGACGGGCGGTCCCGGTTTCGCCCACAGCGCCGCGGCGAAGGCAGGCGTGAAGAACCTCGTGGAGACCCTCGCCGTCGAGTGGGGGCCGTACGGCATCCAGGTCAACGGGCTCGTCCCCGGGCTGTTCCCCCACGAGGACATGACCGAGGACATCCGCGGGGGCCTGGAGCGGGCCGCCCCCGGTGCCAAGGACGCCCGGCAGCCGGCCCTGCGCGTGGGCGCCCCCCGGGAACTGGGCTGGGCCGCCACCTTCCTGGCCTCCCCCTACGCCCGTTTCGTCACCGGTCACACCCTCGTCGTCGACGGCGCCAACTGGCAGCGCCGGAGCCTGGTCAGCCCCGAGGTCGTCCCGCTGCGCGACCAGTTGGGGCGTCCGCCCTTCGCCCGCTGACCGGCCGGGCCGGGCGCCTCGCGTACGCACGCACACGCCTCCCCCTCGGAAGCGGTGCCGGTGGCCGCCGGCAGGACGGGTCCGTGCCCCTCGCGGACATGGCCTTCCACCGGTGGCGGACGCTCGACCCGGCGGGTACGGGAGCCTGCTGTCCTGGTTGCCCCTGGCCACGGCGGGCCGCAATCGGGGGATGACCCGGATCGCGTACGGATCGGACGGCCGGGGCCCGGGTGGGAGGTGCTCCCCCAGGCCGGTCCTCACGCTCCCTTGAACTCCGGGGGACGGTGTGCGGCGCCCGCTCCGTAGCCCTCCCGGCAGTCGTCGGAGGTGAGGGTGAGGGCCGCCGTCATGGCGACCCGGTCCAGGGCGGCGGGCAGGGCGGCGTCCGCGAAGGAGTCGACGGCCCGTTTGATGCCCTGGACCGCGAGCGGCGCGTTGGCCGCGATCTCGGCGGCCAGCGTGCGCGAGGTCGCCTCCAGTTCGGCCTCGGGCACGACCAGTTGGACCAGGTTGAGCCGCTCCGCGGTGGCCGCGTCGATCCGACGGCCGGTCAGGGCCAGGTACTTGGCCCAGCCCGCGCCCGCCTCGCGGGCGATGCGCAGGTCCCCTCCGGCGTCCACGGCCACTCCCAGCCGGGCCTCGGGGAGGGCGAAGACGGCGTCCTCGGAGGCCACCCGGACGTCGGCCATGAGCGCCAGCTCGAAGCCGAAGCCGAGGCAGTAGCCCTGGACGGCGGCGACGACCGGCTGCGGGAGCCGGGCGAGGACCGCGAAACGTTCGTGGACCCAGCGGATGCCCTCGTAGTAGTTGCGGGTCCGTTCCGCGGCGGACCCGCCCGTGATGGCTCCGCCGGGGGCGGTCACGTCGATGCCCGCGCAGAAGGCCCGCCCCTCGGCCCGGAGCAGGACGGCCCGCACCGAGGGATCGAACCGGATCCGGTCCGCGAGGAGGCCCAACTGGCGGGTGGACTCCCAGCTCCAGCCGTTGAGCTTGTCCGGGCGGCACAGGGTGAGGACCGCGACCGAGTCCTCGACGTCCAGCCGGATGCGCTGCGCGTCCTCGCCGATCTCCGTGCCGATGGTGTCGATCACCGTGTCCCGCCCCCGTCCCCGTCCAAGCACCGCCCCAAAATCTGACGCTTCGTCAGACTAGGGTGCGCGGATCAGCGGGGGAAGACCTCGAACGGCACCGCCGGCCGGCCGTCGAAGCGGGCCGAGGCCTGCTGGACGTTGCCCGTCAGGAACGAGCGGACGTACTCCTCGGGATCCTGGTCCGTCAGCACCTCGATGTAGGCCTTGTGCTCCAGCAGGGACTTGATGGCGCGCTCCAGACCGGGGCCGGCGTCGGAGGCGTGCGTCGGCGTGACGGATCCGGACACGGCGACCCAGCGGACCCCCTTCCACGGCTCCAGGCCCTGCTCGGAGATCAGCTCCGGGAAGATCCACCGGTTGCCGGCGTCGGCGGCGGCGTCCAGGGTGGCCCGGCCGACCGCCCGGTGGTCGGGCGTGTTCCAGAAGCCGCCGCCGTCCGCTCCGCCCCAGGTGTCCCGGTGGTTGAGGGTGATCACCAGCTCGGGGCGGTGGCGCCGGATGGCAGCCGCGATGTCCCTGCGCAGGTCCAGGCCGTATTCGACGACCCCGTCGTGGTGGTCGAGGAACTCGACCGTGGACACGCCGACGACGGCCGCGCTCGCCCGTTGCTCGGCCTCGCGCAGCGGGGCGCATTCGGCCGGGGCGATGGTGTCGATGCCGGCCTCGCCCCGCGTGGCCAACACGTAGACGACCTCGCGGCCGCCGTCCGTCCAGTCCGCGATGGCCGCCGCGCAGCCGTACTCCAGGTCGTCCGGGTGCGCGACCACCGCGAGTGCGCGCCTCCAGTCGGTGGGCATGGGCTTCAAGGGGGCCTGCTGATCGGCTCGTTCGCTCATGCCCCGCAGAATAGGCGAATGGATGCCCACGGGCAGGTGGTGGCCCTGCGCGACGCCACCGGAATGTTCTTCGAGTCCGCCCGCACCGCGTTTCCCGGCGCGGAGGACGCGGCCTGGGCGCGGGCCGCAGCGCTGGATCCCGGTTCCGTCGGGCCGGGCGGTGCGTGGCGGCTGGACTTCCGGTGCTTCGCCGTCGCCCGGCCGGGCGGTCGGTGGGTCCTGGTGGACGCCGGGGTGGGCCCCGCGAACGGCCCCGCAGCGGGCTGGGCCCCGGTGCCCGGTCGGCTCCCCGCGGCCCTGGCCGAGGCGGGCATCGCCCCGGGCGACGTGGAGACGGTGGTCCTGACCCACCTGCACGAGGACCACGCGGGGTGGACGTCCGGGCCGGACGGCGAGCCGTTCTTCCCCGGGGCTCGGTACGTCGTGCAGCGGCTGGAGGTGGAATCCCTGGATCCGGCCGACCCCGTGCGGGACTGGGCCGTCACGCCGTTGCGGGCCGCCGGCCGACTCCACGAGGTCGACGGCGAGCACCGCCTGGCGCCCGGCCTGACCCTGCTGCCGACACCCGGGCACACCCCCGGTCACCAGTCGCTGTGGGTCGAGCAGGGCGGCGGGGTACGGGACGTCCTGGTCACCGGTGACGTACTGGTCCACGCGGTACAGCTCGCCGACCCGTCGGTCCCCTACTCGCACGAACGGGACCGGGCCACGGCCCGCTCCGTCCGCGAGGCCCTGCTGGTCCGGGCGGTGGAGCGCGGCGCGGTGCTCACCACCGCCCACCTGACCCGCCCCTTCATGGAACCGGACGGGCAGGATCCGCGCGGATCGGCCTGATCCGGAGGCCACTGCCCGCGCGGGCCCCGTCCGGGCGGTCGCGAGTCGCGCGGGCGTCGACCGATCAGTCGTCGAGCAGGGTGAGCAGCCGGTCCAGGACGCGGGGACCTCCCGCGCGGACGCCGTCGTGCTCGAACTCGTCCGTCACCCAGGTCCTCAGGCCCCTGATGGCGCGGGCCGTGCGCAGGGAGTGGTCGGTGTCGACGTACATGTCGTCGTGGTAGACGGCCGCCGCGACCGGCACCTCGTTCGCGGCGAGGCGGTCGGCGTCGTACAGCGGCTGCCAGCCGGTGCGGGCGGCCAGCAGTTCGGCGGTCTCGCGCAGCGGGGCGAGGGCCGGGTCCGAGGTGAAGTGCCAGGGGTGGATGGTCTCCCCGGTGAACAGGAGCGGTTCGTCGCCCGCGAGGGTCTTGGCCGCGTCGAACCGTGCCAGGCCCGCACGGACCCGTTCGGCGGCCCAGCCGGTGGGCACGGCCGGGTCCTGGGCGTAGATCGACTCGTGGAGGAGCGCGTAGAGGGGGTGCCCGGCGAAGGAGAGCTGCGCGTGGGCGTTCTCGAGGAAGGCGTCGGAGAGGGCGGGCCCGCCGACGGTCGGGACGAAGGCGTCCTCCAGGAGGTAGTGGAGGTGGTGGCTGCCGTCGCCGGAGCCCAGGAGCATGCCGAGGGACTGGAAGGCCTCGACGGTCAGCCGGTAGCCGCCGGGGAGCAGGGCGGGCCGCTCGGCCAGGTGGGCGGCGATGCGGCGGGCCCGCTCCACGTCCATGGGGTAGCGGGCGTAGTGGGCGAGGTTCTTGCGCTCGACGCGCGGGTACGCGGCCTCGTACACCTCGTCCGCGGTCGCGTCGAGGGAGGGCAGCCCGCCGGTGACCACGGCGGCGGTGAGGCCCTCGGGGGCCGTCGAGAGGTAGTGGGTGGCGCAGAACCCGCCGAAGCTCTGACCGAGGACGGTCCAGGGCGCGCCTCCCGTCAGGCCGGGGCGGACGGCCTCCGCGTCCCGGACGATCGAGTCGGACCGGAAGTGCGTCAGGTACTCGGCCTGCTGGGCGGGGTTCCCCCGCAGGGGCAGCGTCTGCCGGGTCAGGGGTGTGGAGCGGCCCGTTCCGCGCTGGTCGAGGAGCAGGACCCGGTAGGTGGTGAGCGCACGCTCCAACCACGCCTGCCGGCCGACGAACCGCCGCGCCCCGAAGCCCGGACCGCCCTCCAGGTACAGCAGCCAGGGCAGTCGCTCGGGGTCCTGCCCGCGGGCCACGACCTCGCGGCCGTACAACTCGATCCGCTCGCCGTCGGGGCGGGCGTGGTCGAGGGGGACGGTGAAGTGGTGGTCGGTGAGGACGACACCGGGCTGGCGGTAGCTGCGGGCGACGGTCACGGACGGCCCCTGGGGTCTGGGTACGGATCCCGCGCGCCCGCGCCCCGGCCGGATCGCGGCGGGGTGCGGTGCGGTGCGGGGATTTCGGCGGACGGGCCGAGTGTAGGTCGTGGCCCCGCGGCACGGCCCGGTGGCGGGGGCCGCGCGGGCCGGTGCGACGGCAGGGCGGGCGTCGCGCCGCCCGGCCGTCGCACCATCACGCGGTCACGCCGTCAGACCGTTCGGAGCGGCCGGACCGTCACGTCGTCAGAACTGGACGACCGAGCGGAGGACCTCGCCGCGTTCCATCCGGCCGAAGGCCTCTTCGACGCCGTCGAGCGGGATGGTCTCGGAGACGAAGGCGTCGAGGTCGAGCCGGCCCTGGAGGTACAGGTCGACCAGGAGGGGGAAGTCACGCTCGGGCAGGCAGTCCCCGTACCAGGACGACTTGAGGGCGCCGCCGCGCCCGAAGACGTCCAGCAGGGGGAGTTCGAGCTTCATCTCGGGCGTCGGGACACCCACGAGGACGACGGTCCCGGCGAGGTCGCGGGCGTAGAAGGCCTGACGGTACGTCTCGGGGCGGCCGACGGCCTCGATGACGACGTCCGCGCCGTTGCCGCCCGTCAGCTCCTGGATCGCCTTGACGACGTCCTCCGTACCGCCGTTGACGGTGTGGGTGGCTCCGAGGCCGCGCGCCCATTCCAGCTTCCGGTCGTCGAGGTCGACGGCGATGATCCGGGAGGCGCCCGCGAGCCGGGCACCGGCGACCGCCGCGTTGCCCACTCCCCCGCAACCGATGACGGCGACCGAGTCCCCGCGACCGACGTTGCCCGTGTTCAGGGCGGCGCCGAGACCGGCCATCACCCCGCAGCCCAGGAGGCCGGCGGCGGCGGGCGAGGCGGCCGGGTCCACCTTCGTGCACTGCCCGGCGGCCACGAGGGTCTTCTCGGCGAAGGCTCCGATGCCCAGCGCCGGGGACAGCGGGGTGCCGTCCTCCAGCGTCATGGGCTGGGTGGCGTTGTGCGTGGCGAAGCAGTACCAGGGGCGACCGCGGCGGCACGCCCGACAGTTCCCGCACACGGCGCGCCAGTTGAGGACCACGAAGTCGCCGGGGGCCACGGAGGTGACGTCCGCGCCGACGGACTCGACGACGCCGGCCGCCTCGTGGCCGAGGAGGAACGGGAACTCGTCGTTGATCCCGCCCTCCCGGTAGTGCAGATCGGTGTGACAGACCCCGCAGGCCTGGATCTTGACCAGGGCCTCCCCGGGCCCCGGGTCGGGCACGAGGATCGTGGTCACCTCCACCGGTGCGCCCTTGCCGCGCGCGATGACCCCTCGTACACGATGCGTCACGTCGTACCCCGCTCTGGTAGTTCGGTCCCGGTGCCGGGATTCGTTGGTCTCAGGGTCTCTGGACCTCGGATCTCCGGCACCTCTGGATCAACGAACGTACACGGGCCGCGGGCGGTGCGGGAGCCGTGTCACGTTCCGGCGCTCCGACCGGCCAGATCCGGCGGCAGGGCGGACCGCAGCGAAGCGGTGAAGGCGGCCACGGCGGGGTGCGCGCCGGCCCCGCTGCGGTGGGCGATCCGGGTACGTCGTTCCATGCGCAGGCGGGTGAGGGCGACGCCCGGCACGTCCGGTCCCGGGGTCCCGAGCTGCGGCACCACGGCGACTCCGAGCCCTGCCGAGACGAGGGCGAGGACGGTGGCGAACTCGTCGACCCGGTGCCGGACGCGCGGGCTGAAACCGGCGGCCTGGCAGGCCCGGACCGTCATGGCGTGGCAGAGGGTCCCGGGCGTGGCGGTGATCCAGGGGGCGTCACGGTGGGCCCGCAGGACCTCGTCCTGGCCGGGCGCGGCACCGGGACCGGGGGCGCTGACGGGGACGGAGCCGGGGGCCGGCGTTCCCCCGGCCCCCGGGTCCGGTCCGGTGGCGGGGGCCGCCAGGTACATGGCTTCCCGGTACAAGGGCCGGGTGGTCAGGCCCGGTTCCTCCGGGTCGGGGACGAAGTCGTAGGAGTGGACCAGGGCCACGTCCAGCTCACCGGCCCGCAGCGCGTGCGCGACCGCGGCCGGGTCGGTCTCGCTGAGCATCGGTTCCAGTCCCGGGTGGCGCCGGGCCAGGTCGGCGAGGGCCGCCGGGACGATGGCCCGGGTCGCGGTGGGGAAGGCCCCGATGCGCAGGGCTCCGGCCAGGCCGGTGCGGGCCTCGGCGAGTTCCGCGTCGGCCTGCTCCAGCCGTTCGAGGACGACCTCGGCGTGACGGACCAGGTTCTGCGCGGCCGGGGTGAGGCGGACCCGGCGCCCGGTGCGCTCCAGCAGCGGCAGCCCCGCCTCGCGTTCCAGGACGCCGAGTTGCTGGGATACCGCCGATGGGCTGAAGGACAGGGCCTCGGCCACGGCGGCGATGGTGCCGCGGCGGGCGAGTTCGCGCAGCAGGCGCAGGCGGCGTACGTCGAGCATCGGCTCAGCTTACGGTTCCGGTAAGAAATGCGAACTGGATTCGACGGTCGGGGCGGGCGAGGCTCGGTCCATGCACCAGGACACCTTCCAGGACATCGCCCGTGACGACGCCCGGGCCGCCGCGCACGACGTCGCGCGGGGCCCCGCGCTCGGCGGGATCCACGTCCCGCTCGTCACTCCCTTCACCCCGGCCGGGGACGTCGCCGTCGAGGCCTTGGAGGCCCTCGCCCACGAGGTGCTCGACGCCGGGGCGGCCGGGATCGTCGCCCTCGGCACCACCGCCGAGAGCGCTTCCCTCGACGAGGCCGAGCGGGACCTGATCACCGGGGTCTGCGCCCGCGTCTGTCGGGAGCGCGGCGCGCTGCTGACCGTGGGAGCCGGGGCGAGCGCCACCCGGGCGGCGGAGGCCGCGCTGCTCCGGCTGGCGCGGTGGCCGGAGGTGGGGGCGGCGCTGGTGACGGTGCCACCGTTCGTGCGGCCCTCGGCGGCGGGGGTGCTGGCGCACTTCGGGCGACTGGTCGAGGTGAGCCCGGTACCGCTGGTCGTCTATCACGTCCCGTACCGCACGGGGCAGTGGTTGGACGCGGCGGCGCTGGCGGCGCTGGGGTCCCTGCCGGGGGTGGTCGGGGTGAAGTACGCGTCCGGCGGGATCGACCAGGACACGGTCGAGCTGATGGGCGCGCTGCCGGCCGGCTTCGCCGCGCTGGCGGGGGACGACGCGTACCTGTCGCCGATGCTCGCCCTCGGCGCGGCGGGCGGCATCCTGGCCTCGGCGCACCTGGCGACGGGGCGGTTCGTGGAGTTGGCCGCGGCCTGGGAGACCGGTGACGTCGCGCGCGCCCGGGCCCTGGGCCATGCGCTGGCCCGGCTCTCCTCGGCGGTCTTCGCGGAGCCTAACCCGACGGTGCTCAAGGGGGTGCTGCACGCCCAGGGTCGGATCCCGTCGCCGGACGTACGACTCCCCCTGCTGTCGGCGTCGGACGCGGCGGTCGATGCGGCGCTGAGGGCCCTCGCGGAACTCCCGGCGTCCGGACCGGAGGTCGCGGGCGCACCCACGCACCCTTAGGACCCGGTATGGGCGATTCGCAACCAACGGCCCGGTAGCCCGAATAGGGAGCATCGGGCGGGTAATTGCCCGAAATGGATTCGGGCTCTTGAAACCGTGATGTCGGTCACGCGGGCCGGGTCAACATCATTTCCACGGAATGGCGGATTCCCTTTTCCCCGAAAGGAAATCCGCCATTGACCGGATCCCCTTTCATGGTCATTTACCGACGGAAACCGAGGAGTCGATCTACCTCGGCAATTCGCATCTTGTTGCGGCCCCGCGCCCTCGCCTACGGTCACCCTCACTCCCAGCGGCCGACGCCGAATACGGCCGCCGCCGGGGCTCTCCCGTACCCCCACGTGAGGAATAGCGCCATGCCCGCAAAGGGAAAGCACCGCAGGCCGAAGCAGAACCCGTTCACCCGCCGCCTGGCATTCGCCGGCACGGGCACGGCCGCTCTCGCCCTCCCGCTGATCAGCGCCACCACGGCCGGTGCGGCGGAGACCGTGGCGGCGCCCGCCGTACATTCCGTGGCCGCGCCCTCCACCTATTCCGTCGTCGCCGGCGACACCCTTTCCAAGATCGCGGCGAAGCATTCCCTCAGCGGCGGCTGGGAGCAGCTGTACGCGGCGAACCGGGCGGCGGTCGGCGGCAACCCCTCGGCCATCCGTCCCGGGCTCACCCTGCAACTGGGCATCGCGTCGAAGGGCGCCACCCCGGCGGTCTCGCGGACCACCACCACGAAGGCCGCCGCCGAGTCGTACCCGGACAACCTCGACGGCTGGATACGGGAGTCGTTGGCCGTCATGGCCAAGCACGGAATTCCCGGCAGTTACAACGGAATTCACCGCAATGTGATGCGGGAGTCATCGGGCAATCCGCGGGCGATCAACAACTGGGACTCCAACGCCGCGGCCGGCATTCCCTCCAAGGGGCTCCTCCAGGTCATCGACCCGACCTTCCGCGCCTACCACGTGCCGGGCACCCCGCAGGACTCCTACGACCCGGTCGCCAACATCACCGCCGCCTGCAACTACGCGGCGGCCCGCTACGGCTCGATCGACAACGTCAACGGCGCGTACTGACGGGCCCTGCGGCACGGCGCCGCAGCAGCGCGCGCCCCAGGGTGCGCAGCGGGGCCACCAGTCCGTAGCCGACGTCCTTGCGCAGGGCGCGCGTACCGGCCCGCTCCACGGCCGTCAGCTGGTGGCCCATCAACTCCGTCATGGTCGTGACCACGGGCCGCAGTCCCGGTTCGGCCAGGTCGACGATCCCCTCGGCGCCGCGGAGGGCGGTACGGGCGCGCAGGCATTCCGCGGCGAGGAGGCCGCGGACGGCCGGGGTGTCTCGGGCCGCCTCCAGGTCGGCGCGGGTCACGGCGTGTTCGGCGAGCCGGTCCCGGGGGATGCACAACCGCCCGTCGGCGAGGTCCCCGGCGAGGTCCGCGAGGAAGTCGACCCGCTGTGCGGCGTCCACGAACCCGCGCCAGCCCAGGGCCTGTTCCTCGTCCGGTCCGCCCCGGTACTGGAGGCCGGTGAAGACCATCACCCCGGGCCAGGCGTAGGCGTCGAGGTAGTCCTGGAAGTCCCGCTCGGTCGCGAAGCCGTCGAAGACCGCCTCGGCGGTGGCGGCGCCCTCCAGGAAGCGGGTGACCAGGTCGACCGGCAGCCCCCGGTCGCGCACGGCGTGGGCGTAGGCCCGTAGCAGGGGGTCGGCGCTCTCCCCGGTGGCCAGGGCGGCTTCGGTGCGTTCGGTCAGCGCGGCGAGGCCCGAGGCGCGTGCGGCCGGGCTGCCGTTCTCCGCTACGTCGTCGACCCGGTTCATGAAGGCCAGACCGGCCGCGAGGGCGGGGACCAGCGGCGGCGCGGCCAGCAGGCGCAGCGTCAGGTACGGGGCGGGCTCGCGGCGCAGGACCCGGCGGGCCGCGTGGGTGTAGTCGGCCCTCAGCCGGGGGTCGGAGATCCCCGCCCCCGTGAGGGTGGTGCGCCAACCGGGCATGGTGTCCGTGCTCCTCGAACCGTGTCTGTCGGACCGTACGCGCCAAGCCGTGAGCGTACGGGTGCGGGTGCGGGTGCGCGCTGTCAGGAGGGCACCACCTTCCTGACCTTGCCGTCGATCCCGGCCAGGACGTAGCCGCCCTGGCCGTACTCGTCGCTGAGGTAGGGGCGCATGCAGGGCTCCTGGTCCATCATCCAGGGGTCGATGATGACGTATCGCGAGGTCGGCTTCTCGACCTTCAGTTCTCGCTGCGCCTGCTCCAGCAGGCCCGGCAGGGCGTCCCAGTTGACGGCTCCCATGTCGATGAGGGGCGCGCCCTCCTTCACCGTTCCGTTGGGGCCGGTGCGCCTGGCCACGCCGTCCCGGTACTGCCAGGAGTCGACGGTCCTGGCGCCGGGGGCGGTGGGGACGGCGGCGATCACGTACTCCTCGTAGACCTTCATGTCGACGAAGGTGGTGGTGCCGGTCTTCTCCTTCAGCGCGGCCAGGGCCGTGCGGACCCCGTCCGGGGTCAGCAGGCTCCCGCCGGCCTTCTTGCCGGTGCCTGCCGTCGGCGCCTTGGAGGTCGCCGCCTTCGGGGTTCCCGTGGCCCCGACCGCCGAGGGACCGGGCGTGGCCGGATTGGAGGCGGTGGGCTTGTTCCCCTTCGCCTCGTTGCCGTCCTCCCCGCCGTCGGGGAGCAGTTGGACCGCGCCGAATCCCGCACCGGCCAGGACCGCCGTCAGGAGCACGGCCGGCACGAGCCGGGACCGGGCGGGTCGGGCGGCGCCGGAGGTTCCCGACACCGAAGTGGTCCCGCTCCCGGGTACGAACGCCGGCTGCGGGAAGGGTGCCGGCGTCGCGTAGGGGTTGGGGCCGCCCGCCGGGGACGGACCGGGCAGCGGGACGGGGCGGGTGGTGGTGGCGGGCGGACCGTACTGGCCGAAGGCGGCCGGCGCAGCGGGTCCGGGCCCACCGGCGGCGCCCTGCGCGCCGCGGAGCAGCGCTTCGAGGGCGGCGCCGTCGGGCCGCACGGCCGGATCCCGTACGAGCAGCCGCTCCAGTACGGGGGCCAGCGCACCGGAGCGGGCGGGAGCGGGGATCGGCTCGTCCAGGATCGCGACGACGGTGGCCAGGCTGGTGGCGCGGCGCAGCGGGTGGACCCCCTCCGCGGCGACGTACAGCAGCATGCCGAGCGACCAGAGGTCGGAGGCGGCCAGCCCCTCCTCGCCGCGCACCCGCTCGGGTGCGATGTACTCCGGCGAGCCGATCAGGACTCCGGTCGAGGTGAGGGCGGTCGAGCCGTGCAGGGCGGCGATGCCGAAGTCGGTCAGGACGGCCGAGCCGTCGGGCCGCAGCAGCACGTTGGCCGGTTTCACGTCCCGGTGGAGCACCCCTTCGGCGTGGGCGGCCCGCAGTGCGGAGAGGACGTCGAGCCCGAGCCGCAGCACGTCGGCGACGGGCATCGGGCCGTCGGCGAGGCGGTCGTGCAGGGAACCGCCCTTGACCATTTCCATGACGATCCACGGGTGGCCGTCGGAGCCCTCCGCCGGTTCGACGATGTGGTGGATGGTGACGACGTTGGGGTGGGCGAGGCGGGCGAGCGCGCGGGCCTCGCGGACGGCCCGTTCGCGCAGCTGGACGGCGAGGTCGGGCTGGGCGGCGGCCATGGCCGGGTCCGGCGGGCGCACCTCCTTCAGTGCGACCTCGCGGTGCAGGGCGATGTCGCGGGCGCGCCACACCGTTCCCATGCCGCCCGCGCCCAGCGGGCCGATCAGCTCGAATCGGCCGTCCACGAGCCGTCTGCCGGCCTCACTCGTCTCCATGGGGCGTCATCGTAGGGGGCGCCGCCGTCAGCAGTGGCGGCGGTCCACCGTGAGCGTGCCCTGGGCGGTTCCCACCGTCCGGTCGTAACAGCCGTCACCGCTTCCGGCCCCGTACAGGCGGTATCGGGCGGTGGTGGTGCCCACCGCGTGCCGCTGGTCGCGCGGAACGTTCGTCGTGTACGTCGCGTCGCCCGTGTACCGGTCGTCGAGCGAGGACCGGTCGACCTCGCGGCCGCCGCGGAGGGTGACGGTGTCGGCGCGGTCGCCGAGGGCGAGGACGGTGCGCAGCCGGTCGCCCGCTCCGAGGGTGGTCGCGCCGTCCATCGTGTACGTGCGGACGGTGCGGGTGGTCGTGGGGCCTCGGGTCACGCTCTCCTCGTCGTTCCAC
Organism: Streptomyces sp. NPDC057939; assembly: GCF_042887545.1. Taxonomy (NCBI): domain Bacteria; kingdom Bacillati; phylum Actinomycetota; class Actinomycetes; order Kitasatosporales; family Streptomycetaceae; genus Streptomyces; species Streptomyces sp. NPDC057939. The sequence goes on along the minus strand of NZ_JBHVPG010000018.1, from coordinate 1,989 downwards.
GAGGCGGTCAGCGCGTCCCGCGCCTCGCCGTCGGTCCAGCGGTGCGCGGAGGTGTTGCCGACGGTCCGGGTGACGGTGGTCGTGACCCGGCCGTGGGAGGTGTCCAGGTAGCCGGCGACGCTGAGCCGGTGGCCGCCGGCGGTGTCGAGGCGGTGTTCGCCGCCGGTGGGTGCGGGGGTCCAGCGGGAGGAATTGGTCGGGGTGTCCTCGTCGTGGCGGGTCAGGGCGCCGGTGACGACCCGGCGGCCGTGGTCCTGCCAGAGCAGCAGGTTGGCGGGGGTGCTCCAGCCGCTCTGTCCGGCCGGTACGCCGGTGACGGAGACCTCGACGCGGTGGGGGCGGCCGTCGTTGAGGAGAGCGGCGTAGGGGGTGAGGTCGTAGCGGATCGGTTGGACGTCGAAGGCGCGCGGGCCGGGGGTGACGTACCAGAGGAACGGGTTGGACCAGCCGCCGGTCCAGACGGTGGGGAAGGGCGCGGCGAGGCCGGCGAGCCGGCCGTCGACCGACACCCGGACTTCGCGGTAGGGGCCGTCGGTCGCCTTGCAGGAATAGGGCGCGGCGTCCGGGACGGTCAGGTACCAGTACTCCTCGCAGCCTCCGCCGGATCCGGTGGCGTACACCTCGGCGATGACCCGTTCGGTGTTGCGCGGGGTGGTGACGGCGGGGGTGGTGAGCGGGAGGACCAGGTCGGGGGTGTCGGCGGGGGCGGTGGCTCCTTCCGCGGCGTGGAAGGTCAAGGTGACCTTGACGTCGATGACGCCGGTGTAGGTGTCGTCGACGACGTTGCCGATCAGCATTTCGACGGGCTGGGGACGGCTGAGGGTGTCGCGGTAGCGGGTGACGTCCTTCTCCACGTTCCAGGTGATGCCGTCGGGCGAGGGCTGCGGGGTGGAGGTGCGCAGGATCTCGACGCCGCCGAGGGTGAGGTTGCCCAGGCGGTCGTACTGGCGTCCCTTGACGCTGCCGTCGAGGCGCAGCACGACCTTCGCCCAGCGGCCGCGGCCACAGTCCTCGGGCGGGGTGTAGTTCCCGCGGTAGGGGGTGAAGTCGCTGAAGCGGGCCTCGGCGAGGGTCACGCTGCAGGAGCGGGTGGCCGGCCGTTCGACGGGCGGGGCGGCGGTGAGGGGGTCGTGCCAGTCCGTCCCGAACTCGGCGGGCGGTGCGGGGGCGGGCGCCGCGGTGGATCCCACCGCGGCCCGGGCTGGGGCGGCGGCCGCCGCGGGTCCCGCGGTCGCGACCGGGGTGCCCGCGGCGAGGGTGAGCGCGGCGAACAGGCCGATGATCCGGAGTCGTCTCATGGCCCCGCAGTGAAACGCGTCGGGGGCGCGGGCCGCCAGGGCCGCCGGCCCGGACGTGGCGGGATCTCGCCCCTGCCCGGCGGCGGTCAGTGACCGGCGGGCAGCACCACGACCCCGTCGTCGTCGACGTGCACGACGTCGCCGGCGCGGAAGGTCACCCCGCCGATGGTGACGGGTTCGTCCACGACGCCCGCGCCGGTCTTGCCGCTCTTGCGGGGGCAGGTGCCGAGTGCCTGCACGCCGAGGTCGAGGCGGCCCAGGGCGACGCTGTCGCGGACGGCGCCGTTGACGATCAGCCCGGCCCAGCCGGAGCGCTCCGCGGCGCCGGCGATGAGGTCGCCGACCAGGGCGGTGCGCAGCGAGCCGCCGCCGTCCACGACCAGGACCGCACCGTCGCCGGGCGTGTGGAGGAGTTCGCGCAGCAGCGCGTTGTCCTCGTGGCAGCGGACGGTGCGCACGGGCCCGGCGAAGAGGGCCCGGCCGCCGATGCGCCGGAAGACGGTCGTGCAGATGCCGAGGGCCTCACCGTGCTCGTCGTACAGGTCGGCGGTGGGGACGGGGGTGACGCTCATGTGGATCCGGGCTCCTCGCGGTTCGTTGCGTCGCGCCGTGCGGGCCCAGCGTAGGCGGGGGGCCCCGCGGGGCGCGACCCGGGTGCCCCGGGCGGGGGGGTTGCGCGGGGGGGAAAGGG